>CAIXRL010000030.1 GCA_903921835.1 Candidatus Eiseniibacteriota bacterium
CCCGGGTGGACTACCCGGTGCGCCGGCGCTTCAACCTGGAGTGAGGCTCCGCTTGAGAACGCCACGCGACCCCGCGGCCCCGGAGAGCGCCACTGCGCTGGCCCGGAGCATTCATGAGCCCTCCGCCTGCGAGCGCGATCCGCGCGTCCTCCGCTGTGAAGCTCGACCGGCCGCTGTCCCCATCGTGTGGACAACACGGTTCCGGGGTACCCACCGAAGGTGGGTCCGGCCGGCCGATCTTCTTGCGCCTGACGCACATCTCGCACTCTCGGCTGGCGGTTCGTGAATCGTCCGGGCTTAGAAGTAGCCGCAGGTGGTGCGGCCCGTACCGGGACTGATGCGCGTCACCTGCCCTGACGCAAGGTCGCAGACGTACTCCTGATCGCACGGCCAGCCCTCGCGCGTGGACTGGAACACCAGCCTGCGGCCGTCGTGGCTCCAGTACGCCTCGGCGTTCTGGCCGCCGAACGTGAGCTGCCACATGTGCGCGAAGTGCGTCTCGCCTGGACGAATGAGCGAGTCGGCGACCGTCGCGGTGGGCGGAATGGGACGGAACGCGGCGCCGGGCTTCGGTGCGGCGTGCGCGGCGCCGCCCGCGAGCAGCGCGGCGAGCGCGAGGGCGGCGGTGGCAAACAGCGCGCGAAGGGTCACGGCCTCCTCCCGAGCGTCGCGACGAGCACGACTTCCTTGCCGTCGCGCCGGACGGTGATGCGCACGTCCTGCCCCGGCTTGCGCGAGCGGAGCGCGAACGTGTAGTCGTAGATGTTGTCCACGCGCATGCCTTCGAATCGGATGATCGAGTCCCCGCCCCTGAGCCCCGCCTTTTCCGCGGGACCGCCCGGGCGCACGCCCGAGAGCAGCACGCCACCCTCGGTCTGCATGAAGTCCGGCACCGTGCCCAGATAGGCGCCGTAGCCGCCGCCGCCCGCGATGCGACCGCTCGACGCGTCGGCCTTCGCCTTCGTGTACGTGAGCTTCGGACGCGCGTCGAGCGACTCGAGCAGCGCCTGCGCGAAGCACGAGACCCGCACGACGCCGGCCGCGTAGATCTTGTCCGCCGTGTCGGAGGGCTTGTGGTAGTCCATGTGCGTGCCGGTGAACAGCATCAGCACGGGCACCTTCTTCTTGTAGAACGAACTGTGGTCCGAGGGTCCGTAGCCGTCCTCACTCCGGTGCAGCTCGAAGTGCGCCAGCGGCACCGCGCGGTTGGTCATGGAGACCAGCGTGTCCAGCTCCGCCGCCGTGCCCACACCCATGACCTGGAGCTTGTCGGCGCGCAGCCGGCCGACCATGTCCATGTTGATCATGGCCTCGATCGTCCCGAGGGGCCGCGGCGGGTCGTCGGTGAAGTGGGACGAACCCACGAGCCCGATCTCCTCGCCCGTGAACGCCACGAAGTAGATCGCGTGCGTCGGCTTCCAGCCGGTTCGCGCGCGTCCCGCCGCGAGCCTCTCGGCGGCGGTGAGCAGCGCTGTGACCCCCGAGGCGTTGTCGTCCGCGCCCACGTGCGGCACGTGCACGTTGGGCGCCAGCGAGCTGGAGCCGCCGTAGCCCAGGTGGTCGTAGTGGGCCCCGATCACCAGCGTGCGCGTGGTGTCGCGGCCCGCGATCATGCCGACCACGTTGCGCGTCCGGGCCCGCACGCGCTTGAGGTTCACCGTGAGCGTGACACTGTCGGGCAGCGCGAACGAGTGCGGCAGCGTGTCGGCCTCGATCGCCGCCTGCGCCGCGGCGAGCGTCCTGCCCGCGGCCCCGAGCATGACGTTGGCCGCCCCCTCCGAAACGTACGCGGCCAGCAACCCGCTGGTCATGTAGCCCGCCCCGTCGGGCGCGGGCGCCTTGAGCGGCTCGCCGGCGTGGTACTTCGGGCCGTTCACCACCAGCATGCCCAGCGCGCCGTGCTCGCGCGCGTTGATCGCCTTGGTGCGAACTTCTGCGTACGGCGTGTTGATGCTGCCGTCGAAGCGGCTCGTGCTGTCCATCTCGCCCGGCTCCTGCGTGAGCACGAGCACGATCGCGTCCTTGACGTCGAGACCCGCGTAGTCGTCGTACCGATAGCCCGGCGCGGTGATGCCGTAGCCCGCGAACACGACCCGGGACCTGGAGCTGCCGTTGGTCGAGAAGCCCAGCGGCTCGAGCGACACGCCCAGCTCGAAGCGCGAAGCCGCCTTCCCGGCACCGGTCTCGAGCACGCACGGCGCCTGCGCGATCACGCCGGTGGTGACGTCGAACGGCTGGAACCACGTGCGGTCGTCACCGCCGGGCTGCAGGCCGGCGGCCTGCATGCGCGCGGCGATCCAGTCGGCCGCGGAATCGATGCCGGCCGTGCCGATGCCGCGCCCTTCCCACTTCGGGTCGGCGAGCGTGCGCTCGTACAGGCGCACCTCCAGCGAGTCGTCCGCGGTGACGCGCGCCGGGCTCGCGAACCTCGTCTCGGGACGCTCCGCGATGTAGTCGGGAGGCATCACCTGGGTCCGGCGCGCGTCACCGGTCCTCGGGGGCCGCGCCTGCACGGCATCCGATTTCTGAGCCCACCCGGCGCCCATCCCCCACGCACCCAGCGCGAGCCCCAACGCCGAAAGCACGATCGCACGCCGCACCGCAGTTCCGCTCACGGCATCTCCTCCCACAGGAGCCGCAGCCCCTTCAGCGTCAGTCCCTCGTCCACGTGATCCACGGTTTCGCACTCGGGCGCCAGGATGGTCGCCAGGCCGCCCGTCGCGATCACCTTCGGCCGGCCTCCCAGCTCGGGGCGCAACCTGCGCACGAGCGTATCCACCAGGCCGGCGTTGCCCCACATCACGCCCACGCGCAGGCATTCCTCCGTGGTCTTGCCGAGCGCGCGTTCGGGGCGCCGCAGGTCCACGCGCGAAATGCGCGCGGCGCGCCGGAACAGCTCCTCCGACGCCGTGATCACACCCGGAGCGATCGCGCCGCCGACGTAGGCGCCGGCCTTCGAGACGCAATCGAGCGTGGTGGCGGTGCCGAGGTCCACGACGATCGCGGGCGTGCCGTAGAGCTTGCGCGCCGCGAAGGAGTTGGCGATACGGTCGGCGCCCACGGTCATCGGCTGCGGCACCTGCACGGGCATGCAGGCGTTCTTCGCGCTCAGCACGACCGGCATGCGGCCCGTCACGGCACGCAATGACTCGCACCACGGCCGCGTCAGCAGCGGCACCACCGAGCACACGATCGAACCCCAGCCGGCGGCGCTCTCGCGCACGGTCAGCTCGATCGCGACGCGCAGCTCGTCCGCGGTGGAGCGGCCCGTCGTCAGGCGCCAGAAACCGTCCAGTTCGGGGCCGTGAAAGCGGCCGAGAACGGTTTCACTGTTGCCGATGTCCACGGCGAGCAGCGGCCGCGGCGCCTGCTTGCGCGCCC
>CAIXRL010000031.1 GCA_903921835.1 Candidatus Eiseniibacteriota bacterium
CGCGCATCCTCCACTACGAGATCCGGCGCCTCCTCGGCCGCGGCGGCATGGGTGAGGTCTACGAGGCGCTGGACACGAAGCTCCAGCGCCGGGTCGCGCTCAAGTTCATCGCGCCCGAGTTGTCGGCCGACGTGGCGAGCGCGAAGCGCTTCGAGCGCGAGGCGCTCTCGGCCGCCGCGCTCTCGCACCCCCACATCGCCACGCTCTACGCCCTCGAGCACGACGGCCGCGCGGTCTTCATCGCCATGGAGCTGATCACCGGCGGCAGCCTGCGCGAGCGCATGGCGCAGGGACCGCTCCCCGTCGCCGAAGCGCTGGCCATCGCCCGCGAGGTGGCCGCCGCGCTTGCCCACGCCCACCGCCGGGGCATCGCGCACCGCGACATCAAGCCCGAGAACCTCATGTTCGACGAGGAAGGCGCGGTCAAGGTCATGGACTTCGGCCTGGCGCACGCCGTGCAGGCTTCGCGCCTGACCCTGACCGGCAGCACGCTCGGGACCGCGGCCTACATGGCTCCCGAGTCCACGCGCGGGGCGATCGGCGCGCCCGCCGACGTGTTCGCGCTCGGCGTGGTGCTCTACGAGATGCTGGCCGGCGCGCTCCCCTTCCCCGGCGATAGCCCGCTCGCCCAGCTCTACATGATCGCGAACGAGGAGCCGCAGCCGCTGCGCGGGATCCGCTCCGAGCTGACCCTCGAGGTCGAGGCGGCGGTCGCGCGCCTGCTGGTCAAGGATCCGGAGCGGCGCCCCGACGCCGCGGCGGTGGCACGCGAGTTGTCGGCGCTGACCGGAGTCGCGCCGCCCGCGGCGGACCCGGCGCCGGCCACGGGCGCCGGGACGGTGGCGTCCGCTCCCGCCGGCACGGCGACGACGCCCCCCGGCAGCGGGACCGTCCCGGCGCCCATCCACCGCACCGAGGAGGTCGAGGTCGAGCGCCTGCCCGCGCGGCCGGAGTCGGCGCTGGTCCCGGCCGGGGAGCGGGGCCTCGCGCGGCGCGGCGGCCACCGCCTCCGCACCGCCCTGCTCGCGCTGGCCGGCCTGCTCGTCGTCATGGCCGGCGTGCTCGCCGTGCTGCGCTGGCGCTCGGGCCAGGCCGGCCCGGCCACCCGGTCGCTCCAGGCCCAGGCGCTGAGCGACCAGGCGGTGGGGATGATGAAGGAGGGCGCGTCCGGTCCCGCCCTGCTGCTGCTGCAGCGGGCGCTGGGCCTCGACCCCCACGCGGTGCACATCCGCCTCAACTTCGCGCAGGCACTGCGTTCGCAAGGCGACCTGACCCGGGCGGCCGCGGCCTTCGCCGAGGTCGCGCGCGACACGGCCGGCACGCCGGCGCAGCGCGCCCTGGCGTGGTCCGGGATGGGGGACATCGCCATGGACGACGGGAACTGGCCGCAGGCCGTCGAGTACCTGCGCCGGGGCTTCGCGCTCGATTCGACCGAGCGCTCCGCGAACCAGCTCGGCTTCGCCCTGGTGCGCGCCGCGCGGCCGGCCGACGCGCTGGCGCTCCTGCGCGGGGCCCTCGCCGCCTGGCCCGCCAGCGCGCCGCTGCATAAGAACGCGGGGCTCGCGCTGTTCCAGCTCGACAGCCTGCGCGCCGCGCGCGCCGAGGCCGACCGCGCGCTGGCGCTCGATCCCACGTTCGCACCGGCGCTGGGCCTGCGCGCCCGCGTGCGCCTGCGCGCGCGGGACGTGCCCGGTGCGCTCGCCGACCGCGAGGCGTTCCTCGCC
>CAIXRL010000032.1 GCA_903921835.1 Candidatus Eiseniibacteriota bacterium
CCGCGCGGCCCGGTGGACCCGGTCGCGCACGTGGCCTACCTGCGTGGGCGCTTTCTCTGGAACCGCTGGGATCCTGCGTCGGTACGCCAGGCGATCGCCTGCTTCGAGGAGGCGTTGCGCGCCGATCCGCGCTTCGCGCTCGCCTACGCGGGACTGGCGGACGCGTACCAGACACTCGGCACGACGCTCGCGATCCCGCCGGCCGAAGCCTTCTCGCGCGCCAGGCTCGCCGCGGAACAGGGGCTGGCGCTCGATCCGGGGGTCGGCGAACTGCACGCGTCGCTGGCGACGGCGCTGCGCTTCCACGACTGGGACTGGGCGGGCGCGGAGCGCGAACACCTGCGCGCCGTCGAGCTCAACCCCGGCAACGCGGCCGGCCGCGACCGGTATGCGCTGCTGCTTGCCACGCTGGGGCGCCACGACGAGTCAGTGGCGGAGGCGAAGCGCGCGCTCGCGCTGGACCCGCTCTCGCTCATCATCCACTCGGTGGTCGGCGACGTGCTCTTCTATGCGCGGCGCTTCGAGGAGTCGATCGTCTACTACCGGCGCTGCCACGAGATGGACCCGACGTTCGGCCCGGGAAACACCGACCTGGCCCGATCGTTGGAGCACCTCGGCCGGTTCGACGAAGCGCTCGAGTTGTTCCGCCGCGGCACGGCGGCGCCCGACGGCACGGTGCCCCCCACCTCCGGCCTCGCGATCATGCTCTGGCGCGCGGACCGCCACGGCGAGGCGCGTGCGGTGATGGCGGCCGTGATGGAGCGCGCATCCCGCCAGTGGGTCGCCCCCTTCGGCATCGCCTCGTTCCACGCCGTGGCCGGTGAGGCCGCCGCGGCGCTGGACTGGCTCGAACGCGGCGTCGCGCAGCGCGACGGCTCCATGACGCTGCTGGGCGTCCACCCGCGGCTCGATACGTTGCGCGGCGAGCCCCGCTTTCGAGCGCTGCTCGCCGCGATGAAGCTCGACGCCTGAACCGGAGTGCCGGCTACATCCGCCGGCGGCTGCGGCGATCCGCCTCCGCGCGCTTGGGACGCCGGCCGTGCTCCACGGGACCTTCCACCGGCGCGGCGGCCGCGCGGGACGCCGATGAGCCGCGACCGGAGCCCCCGGAAGAGGTGCGACCGCGACTCTCGCGGCCCTCGCGCCCGTGCGATTCGCGCCCATGGGACTCGCGCGGCTCGGAGGATGTCTTCTTGCCGTAGTCGAAGTCCGGGATCTGCACGCGCACGATCGACTTGCCCAGGAACCGCTCGATCGCGTCGACGTCCTTGCGCTCGTCGGGGCTCATCAGCGTGAACGCATCGCCCGTGGCTTCCGCGCGCGCCGTGCGCCCGATGCGGTGCACGTAGTCCTCGGGCGTGTGCGGGACGTCGAAGTTGATGACGTGCGTGATCTCGCGCACGTCGATGCCGCGCGAGGCGATGTCGGTGGCGATCAGGATCTGCACGCGGCCGCGCCGCACGTCGCGCAGCGCGCGCTCACGCTGGCTCTGCGTGCGGTTGCCGTGCAGCGCCACGACGCCGTGACCGCGCTTCTCCAGCTGGCGCGTGAGGCGGTCGGCGCCGTGCTTCGTGCGCGTGAACACGATCACGCTGCCCATGGACGTGCGGCGCAGGATCTCGTCCAGCAGATCGGTCTTGAGGTGGCGCGCGATCGGGTAGACCGCCTGCGTGATGCCCGCGGCGGGCTTCGACGGCGGCGCGAGGTCCAGGCGCACCGGGTTGACGAGCGCCTCGGCCGCGACCTTGTTCAGGTCGGGCGGCATCGTCGCGGAGAACATCATCGTCTGCCGGTCCGTCGGCAGCAGCTTGAGAATGCGGCGCAGGTCAGGGGCAAAACCCATGTCGACCATGCGATCGGCCTCGTCCAGGACGAGCACCTCGATGTCCTCGAACGCAACGCTCTGCCGCCCGTGCAGGTCGAGCAGTCGTCCCGGCGTGGCGACCAGCAGGTCGACGCCGTCGCCGCGGAGCATCCGCTCCTGCGGCTCGATGCGCACGCCGCCGTAGACGACGCCGCAGCGCAGGCGCGTGAAGCGCGCGTAGTCGCGGGCGGCCGTCTCCACCTGCGCCGCGAGTTCACGCGTGGGCACGAGTACCAGCACGCGCAGCGCCGGCCGGCCGTCGATCAGCCGCGCGAGGATGGGCAGCACGAACGCAGCGGTCTTGCCGCTCCCGGTCTGTGCGGCGCCAATGACGTTGTGGCCTTCGAGGATGAGCGGTATGGCCTGCTGCTGAATGGGGGTCGGCGTGGTGTAGCCCGCGGCGCGAACACCACGCATGACGGACGCGGGCAGGCCGAGCTTCGAAAATGGCACAGAACCTCCGTAACCAGTGGACGCGACCGGCGCGGAAGGCGCGGCGCGCTGCAACGGGGCCCACCATAGCCCGGACCGTCCACACGTCGCCAGCCGGGACCCAGGCGGGGCCCTGCCCCCGCGAGCCGCCCGACGGCGGCCGGGGCCCGGCGGAAAGCCGCGGGGCGCCCGCCGTTCCTCCCGACCGGGAGGACGGCAGGCATCCCGATGCACGCTCCCGAGCCCGGAATCCGGGGCCGTGGCCCTACTGCCAGGCCAACCGCAGGCCCGCAACGGTGGCGTTCGCCGTCGCGGCGGTGGTGCCGGGATGCTGCACCCACTGCACGTCCGGGGTCACGACCCAATGCTCGCCGGGCTGCATCTGGTAGGCCACCTCGAACACGCCCTCGTGATCTGGAGCGGGGCGCGCGCCGCCGTCGGCGGCATTCGCGTCGCGGACCTGCTGGCGCAGCGCCGGTCTGACGATCGCCAGCACCCGGCCCGCGCCGAGCGCGTCCCGCGCGCGCCCCGGCACGAGCCCCGTCCAGCGCAGGCCCGCCTCCGAGACCCACGAGTACGTGCTGCGGTCGGCCGGAGCTCCCGCCACGCGCACCCAGCCGCCGATGCCGGCCGCGGCGTCGGACGGCGCACTCCAGGACTTCTGCTCCAGCGAGCCGCAACCGCCCCAGCCCGGAGTATTCATGAACCGCGAGCCGAGAGTGCGAGATGTGCGTCAGACGCAAGAAGATCGGCCGGCCGGACCCACCTTCGGTGGGTACCCCGGAACCGTGTTGTGGACACGATGAGGACAGCGGCCGGTCGAGCTTCGCAGCGGATGACGCGCAGACCGCGCTCGCAGGCGGCGGGCTCATGAATACTCCGGGCTAG
>CAIXRL010000033.1 GCA_903921835.1 Candidatus Eiseniibacteriota bacterium
CCATGGCCAGTTGCTCGGCCATTTCCCGCCACCACGACCAGCGCGGGTCGGTGACCAGCGTCATCGGCAGCGCAGTGCGTCGTTCGCGCACCTCGTCGCGGTCCGTGACGTCGTGCGCGAGCCGGTCCGCGAGCGCGACGGCGCGCGACGGGTTGAGGCTGTGCTGGATCTCGAGCGAGAGCCCGTGATGCCCGTGAACGGCTTCCAGGATCGTGCTCGGCAGGCCCCACATGCCGAGCAGGCAGGCGCCGATCGTGCCGTGATGCGCGCCCAGGCGCTGCGCTTCCACGTCGAACAGTTCGCGCCCGCTCTCCATCGCTTCCTCCTCGATGGCCTCGTAGCGCTCCGTGAGGCGCGACATCAGCACCAGCTTGCCGACGTCGTGGAGCAACCCCGCGGAGAACGCGTCGTCCTTCCACGCCGCGCGTGGCTCGAGGCTCGACGCGATGCGCGCCACCAGCGCGCAGTGGCGCTGGAACTCCTCCATGCGTCCGGTGTACGAGCGCGGCAGCGCGAAGCCGCCGTAGAGTTCCGCGGTCAGCACGAGGCTGCGCAGCAGGCGCGTGCCCAGGCGGGCGGCGGCATCGGTCAGACCCGTGACGCTGCGCTCGCGGCCGAAATACGCGCTGTTGGCCATGCGCAGCACCTGCGTGGCCAGCCCGACATCCTCGGAGACCAGATCGGCCAGCTCGACGACCGAGACGGACGGGTCCTCGAGGCGGCGGGTCAGTTCGGAATAGACGTGCGGCACCCCGGGCAGGCTTCCCAGTTCACCGAGCAGCTTGCGCAGCGGGGCGGGGGAGACGATGTCGCGCAGCAGCAGGGCCCTGCGCAGCGACTCCACGAAATCGCCGGGCGCAATCGTCTCGGGCACGACGCGGTGGGCGATCTTCAGCGTGCGCATCGTGGTGTCGCTCAGCATCCCGTCCCCGATCGCGATGCGGATGACCTCGCCGTGCTCGTCGCGCACGCGCACGAGCAGGTCGACGCCGTCCACGGCGGGCGGGCGCACGCCCGCGATGACGGCATCCGGCCGCCAATCGTGGAATGCCGCCATGCCGCTGTCGGTCGTGTGCTCGAGCCGCACCTGCCAGTCATGTTCGCGCTCGAGCAACGCACGGCGGAATCGCTCCAACACGGTCGGATCGTCGTGCACGCAAAGGATGCGCATGATGCCCTCTCCCTCGTCTTCCCTGCCGGGGCCAGGTCGGCCCGGGAGCGCGCCGGCGTCGGGACTTGCGATTCCGCCGGGGCCTGCCTATCTCCAGCATCGGCAGGGCAGGCCCGGGCTTGACGCCTCGCGGCACGGTTTGACGGAACCACCGGCGCAATCGGTGGGGGAGCCGCCCCCCACAGCAGCACCCGCGCGGCGGCCGGCGTCTGCGCGCCGGCGGCCTACGTCCCTGAATGCAGGGAGTTCGGGCGGCGGAAGCGGTCCGCCACGGGCGCGATGGCGGCTCGGATGGCGTCGCCGCCCTCCTGCAGTCGGCCGCGGTGGGGCTCCGGCAACTCGGCGCGCGCTGTCCGCACCGCTGCGCGCCGCGGGCGGCATTCGCGTCGATCGGCCCGGACACGCCGGCGTGGACCCCGCGCAGAGCGACCGCGACCGGCGGCGGGTCGCGGACGTCGCTCCGCGCGCCGCGCGTGACCAGGCCCGTGCGCTGGCGCACGAGCGTCTCGGTGAACTGTTCCCGCGTGAAGCCTGGCCCCTCGCGGAGCACGGGGGCGAACGACCCCGCCGCCGCAGCTCTCCCCGCGTGACGCGGCGGTCGCGCTCCGGATCGCGCTCGCAGGCCACGGGTTCATGAATCGTCCGGGATAGGTTCCGGATATGTGGGGCGCCGCCTGAACCAGGAACCTGTGGCGGCCGTCGGGGAAACGCACGAATGCGCTTCCGCTCGCGCGTCGTGGCCGGCCGCGATATGCTCGTGGTCGCCAACTCCACTCACACCAGCCAGGACACGCCATGAACGAATCCATGCCCCCGACGTCGAATCCCGATCGCGATTCCCTCCGCCTGCGGCACGTGCTCGCGATCGTACTGGTCGGAGCCGCGCTCGGCGTGGGATTCAACGCGCTCCAGCTTTCCGCCAATCCCTCGCGCGCATTGCCCTGGGTGAAGAGTGAGCGTCGCGTCGTCACGCTCGAGAGCCTCTCGCACACACCGCTCGCGACGCCCGCGACGCCCGCGGTCACGCCGGCTTCCCCCGATGGGGATTCCGTGCCCGCGCCGGACGCCGCGGCGCCGGCAGTCGCGGACACCGCGAAGCGCGACACGTCGCATGTCCGCGCGGCCCACGCGAAGGGCGCCGCGAAGGGCCACGGCAAGCCCGGAACGCCCGCCACGGCGACGACGCCTGCGCCCGCGAGGTCCGCGAGTGCTGCGGGTTCCGCGCCCGCGGCGTCGGCGGGCGCGGCCGCCGCCGCCGCGGACCTGCCCGTCATCCCGGATTCGCGCGAGCCGATCGAGGTCTCGCTCGACGCGGCGCAGAAGTTCCACGCTGCCGGTGCGGCGCTCTTCCTCGATGCACGCTCGGCGCAGGACTACGCCGAGGGCCACATCGCCGGTGCGGTGAACCTGCCTTTCGACGACGTGTTCAAGAACCCGGCGCTGGCGAAGGCCGTGGACGCGAAGGGCCGCGTGATCATCACGTATTGCAGCGGCGGCGATTGCGACCTGTCGCGCAGCCTTGCCTTCTCGCTCATCGACGCCGGCTTCCGTAAGGTGCTGGTGTTCACGGCCGGTGAGCCGGGGTGGGTCTCGGCCGGCAGGCCCGTGCACCGGGGCGCGCAGCCGTGAACGCGCTGCTGCGCTGGCTCGCGACCCCGGCCGTGTTGCGCATCACGCGCGTCACCATCGGGGTCGTGTTCTTGGTCGCCGCGCTCGGCAAGCTCGGCGACCTGGCGTGGTTCGCGCAGCAGCTGCACAACTACCGCATTGCCCCGTCGTGGTCGGAGAACGTGTTCGCGATCGTGATGCCGTGGATCGAGCTGCTCACGGGCCTCGCGCTCGTGCTCGGCATCCGCGCACGCGCCGGCGGCGCCATCGCGCTGGCGCTCATGATCGTGTTCACGCTCGCGGTGGCCGCGGCGTGGGCGCGCGGGCTCGACTTCCGTTGCGGGTGTTTTGGCAAGATCGGCGCGGCCGGCATCGGTGCGCGGAAGTTCGCCGAGAACGTCGTCCTCACGTTGATCGCCGCGCTCGCGGTCCGGCGCGAACGCGGCTGAATCGCCCGCATCCCGAGCCACGAAACGACGCGACCCGGCGCGCACACGCACGCCGGGTCGCGATGTTCGCGCCAGCCTCAGGGGCAGGCTGCGCCCGTAGTGGCCGAGCGGTGGGTCCCCTGCTCCGCGAGCCAGACCGAAAGGTCGGAAGCCGTGACGACACCATTGGCATCGTAGTCCGACCGGCCACAGTAGACGTGCGGCCCAAGATCCGCGAGCCAAATGGAGAGGTCGGCTGCCGTCAGGCCGGCCGTACCGTCGAGATCGAATGCTGCGACGGTCGGTGTGCTCAGCAGTTCGCCGCCGGCGAAAATGCGCGCGCAGCCGTAACCGGCATGGGTGCCCGCCGCCCAGCTGCTGCCCAGGAGCGTCATCGCGGCGACGCCGGTGGCGTTCGTGTATGCCCCGACCGTGTGGTTCGCGCAGTCCGTCACGTAGTTCGCATTCAGCGGGTCGCTCGCAATGCGGATGTCCGGGCAGCCGGAAACGTCCACCTGTACGAACACGCCGGGGACTGGATTGTTGGCGATGTCACGAACGGTAACGACGAACTTTCCCGCGACCGTATCGGGGACGCCCGCGGTCGAGCCCACCACGCGAATGAACGCGGGGGAGGTGCTGGTGCCCGGCGTGGGAAAGCCGGAGCTGCGGGCGGGCGCCGGCAGGAGCAAGAGCGCCACGTACCCTGCAAACAGGAATGCCTGGTGGCGAAGCATGAGGGGAATCCTCCCTGGTGTCGGCTGCGGGTCCAAGTCCGCAACCGATCCCATGGTACCGCGGCCAGGGGGTAAGTTCTACACGTTTACCGCGCCCGCGAACGCCCGGTAGTGCTTCTCGCAGACGGGGTCGAGGATGCCCAGGTGAATGAAGATCGCGCGCCCCACGTCCCGCGCGGCTCCGCCGGCGTACGTCCGCTGCGCGCGCAGCGATTCGACGTCCGCGGCCAGCGCGGCATCCCAGTCGCCCGCGCGCAACGCGGCCAGGGCCGCCCCGAACGACTCGCGTCCCGCGCCCGCGGGCAGGTCGTCACGGCGCCCGAGCCAGCGCGCCAGCAGGCGCAGCGCCTCGACGCGGTCCGCGGACTCCCCGCCGAGTGGCGCCAGTGTCGTCTCCACGGCCGCCGGGTCGGCGCGCAACTGCAACTCCGCCAGCGCGAAGCGCGCCGACGCATTCGCGGGCTCGGCGGCGGCGAGCTGCGCGAGCATCGCGACGGCGCCCGCGGCGTCACCGCGCGCGGCGCGCTCGCGCGCCTCGACCAGTTGCGGCGCGGGTGCGGCCGGCAGCAGCAGGTCGAGCCAGCGGCGGATCTCGCCCTCGGGCAGCGCGCCTACGAACTCGTCCACCACCTCGCCGTCCTTGAACAGTTTCACGTTTGGGATGCTCTGGATGCCGTATGCGGCCGCGACGTCCTGCATCTCCTCGGTGTTGACCTTCGCCAGCGCCCAGCGTTCGCCGGCCTTGTCGGCCAGCCGCTCCAGCACGGGTCCCAGCGTTCGGCATGGCCCGCACCACGGCGCCCAGAAGTCCACGAGCACGGGGGTCGTTCGGCTGCGTTCGAGCACGTCGCGGGTGAAGTCGGTGATGTCGTGGGTGGTCGTCGTCATGGCGCGTCTCCTCCGGTTGAAGGGTTCGCCCGGTTGGAGTCGCGGCGGGGGCCGGAGGATTCAGGCGCGGGAAGCGAAAACCGATCGCGCCGGCGGACCGCCCTGGAGCGGTGCGCCGGCGCGAGGTTGCCGCGGGGCAGGGTGGATCAGGTGCGGATGAGCGGGCGGTACTTGATGCGGTGCGGCTGGTCGGCCTCGGCGCCGAGCCGGGCGTGGCGCTCGGCTTCGTAGGCCTCGAAGTTGCCCTCGAAGAACCGCACCTGCGAGTCGCCCTCGAACGCCAGGATGTGAGTCGCGATGCGGTCGAGGAACCAGCGGTCGTGCGAGATCACCACGGCGCAGCCCGCGAACCCGAGCAGCGCGTCTTCCAGGGCGCGCAGCGTGTCCACGTCGAGATCGTTGGTGGGCTCGTCGAGCAGCAGCAGGTTGCCGCCGCTCTGCAGCAGCTTCGACATGTGCAGCCGGTTGCGCTCGCCGCCTGAGAGTGCGCCGACCTTCTTCTGCTGGTCGGCGCCGCGGAAGTTGAACCACGCGCAGTAGGCGCGCGAGTTCACCTCGCGCTTGCCCAGCTTGATCAGGTCGTTCCCGCCGGAGATCTCCTCCCACACGGTCCTGTCGGCGTTCAGCGCGTCGCGGCTCTGGTCCATGTACGCGATCTGCACCGTTTCGCCGATCTTCAACGAGCCGGCATCCGGCTGCTCGTTGCCCACGAGCATGCGGAACAGCGTCGTCTTGCCGGCGCCGTTGGGCCCGATCACGCCTACGATACCGGCGGGCGGCAGCTTGAAGGAGAGGTCGTCGATGAGCAGTTTGTCGCCGTACGCCTTGCGCAGGCTGGCCGCCTCGATGACGACGTTGCCCAGCCGTGGTCCCGGCGGAATGTAGATCTCGACGCTGTCGATCCTCGCCGCGCCCTCCTCGGCGAGCATCGTCTCGTAGGCGGCGAGACGCGCCTTGCTCTTGGCCTGGCGTGCGCGCGGCGCCATCTTGACCCACTCGAACTCGCGCTCGAGCGTCTTCTGGCGGGCCGACTCGGTCTTCTCCTCCTGCTGGAGCCGGTTCTTCTTCTGCTCGAGCCACGACGTGTAGTTGCCCTCCCACGGGATGCCCGCGCCGCGATCGAGCTCCAGGATCCAGCCCGCGACGTTGTCGAGGAAGTAGCGATCGTGCGTCACCGCGACGACCGTGCCCGTGTAGTCCTTGAGGAAGCGCTCGAGCCACGCCACCGACTCCGCGTCGAGATGGTTCGTGGGCTCGTCGAGCAGCAGCATGTCGGGGCGCGAGAGCAGCAGGCGGCATAGCGCCACGCGCCGGCGCTCGCCGCCCGAGAGCGTCTCGACGGAGGCATCGCCCGGCGGGCAGCGCAGCGCGTCCATCGCGATCTCCAGGTGGCGCTCCAGCTCCCACAGGTTGCCGGCGTCCATCCTGTCCTGGACCTTGGCCTGCTCCTCGAGCAGCTTCGTCATCTCCTCGTCGCTCATCGGCTCGGCGAAGCGCGCGCTGATCTCGTTCCAGCGGCGCGTGACCACCATCTTGTCGGCGACGCCCTCCTGGACGTTCTCGAGCACG
>CAIXRL010000034.1 GCA_903921835.1 Candidatus Eiseniibacteriota bacterium
GCGCGGGTGCCGCCCCGGAGCTCCCGGCGCCTTCGGCGGGCGCGCTCGCGCGCGCCGCGCGTCCTGCGGGCCGGTTCACGGCGCGGCTCGTGGTGCGTGACGGCGCCAACGTGCACGTCATCGGGCTCGACACGCTCGACTACCTCGAGGCGCAGGACGACTACGTCGCGATCCACGCGGGTGGCAAGACGTGGCTCAAGCACGCCACGCTCGCCGAGGTGTCCGAGGGCCTCGACCCGGCGAGCTTCGTACGCGTGCACCGCTCGTACGTCGTGCCGCTGGAGCGCATCGCGCGGTTGGAGCTGTACGCCAGGGACAGCCGCGTCGCGATCCTGCACGACGGCCGCGAGCTGCCGGTGAGCCGCGCGGGCTACGCGAGGCTTCGCGAGCTGATGTAGCCCGGGAGCGCCGCGGCCCGGACGAGCGATCGTCCGGGGCCGCAGCGGTCACCGTCGGGCCCTCAGCGAACCACCAGTACCTTCTGCGTCACCGCGCGCCCGGCCGCCTCGATGCGATAGAAGTAGAGCCCCGAGACCGCCATGCTGCCCGAGGCGCTTCGCCCGCTCCATGACAGCTCGTGTGGACCCGCCGCGCGCATGCCGTTCTCGAGCGTGACGATCCGGCGCCCCGCCAGGTCGTAGATCTCAGCCCGCACGTGGGCCTCGTGGCCGAGCGTGTAGGAGAGCCGCGTCGCGCCGTGCGCCGGGTTGGGCGAAGGCAGACCGATCGCAAACTCGGCCACGGACTGGCTCGGCGCGACTCCAGCCACGCCGCCCGTGAAGTCGAACTGCAGGCTCCAGAGATCCTTGAGCGGGTAGTCGTTCCCGAAGCCGCTCGGGGCCGGGTAGAGCCCGCCGTAGACCAGCATGCGGTCGCCGGTGGAGTCGTAGACCGCGGCATGCTGGAAGCGCTTCATCGGCAGACCCGTGACCGCGACCGTGGGCGTGAGGTGGGTCCACACCGGCGGGTTGGGCACCAGGTTCAGCTCCCACGTGTCCCGCTCGTCGGCGCCGAAGGCGACGTCGCCGCCAAAGACCAGCATCCGGCAGCGACGCGAGTCGTAGACGGCCGTGTGCTGGAGTCGCACGGGCGCCGGGGTGCCTGTCGGAGCGACGTGCGTCCAGGTCAGGGCCGGCAGGTTCAGCGCCCAGGTGTCGTTGACGACGCCGGCCAGGCTGTCGTAGCCGCCGAACACGATCATGCGGTGGTGCAGCTCGTCGTAGATCGCCGTGTGGTCCTCGCGACCGGCAGGGCCGCCGGGCGCCACGAGCCGGCTCCACGTGGGCGTGCCGGACAGCGCGAGCTGCCAGAGGTCGCCGCGCGCGGAGCCGCTGATGTCGACGCCGCCGAACACGAGCATGCGGTCGCCCACGGGATCGTAGATCGCGGAGGTGCCGTAGCGCGGCGTGGGCGGCGTGCCCGCGGGCACGAGTTGCGTCCAGTAGTTGCCCCACATCGTGTCCTGGTTGGCGTAGACGGCGTTCTGCGGCACGTAGCCCTGGTTCATGCCGCCAAAGACCAGCATGCGGCGATGCTTCTGGTCCCAGACCGCGGCGTGGCGCGAGACGTTCGGGATGGTGCCGTCGGCGATGACGTGGAACCAGGAGTTGTACCAGCCCTTCGGACTGGCGAACGAGTACGTCCACGCGCTGCTCAGCGTGGTGCCGTACATGTTCTTGCCGCCAAAGAGGAGCGCCATGTCGTCGGCGCGGTCGTAGACAAAGCTGGCGCCGTAGCGGGTTTCGTCTGCCACGCCCGGGTCGGCCCAGTTCTGCCAGTAGCTGCCGGTGGCCGGGTAGTAGGAGAAACTGAACAGTTGGTTGCTGTCGTCGCCGTCCAGCACCAGGAACTGCGGCGTGCCCGCGACCCAGACGCCCACCGGATGTGTGTGCCCCACCGGACCCGGCTGCCAGTTCGTATTGGGCTCGATCGTCCACGTGCCGGAAGCCGGCGAGAGCGAGCGCATATTGTCGTCGCCGCCCGAGCCACCCCAGACGAACAGGAGGTCGACGTCGGAGTCCCACACCCCGAGCGCGTGGTTCGTTGGCGGCGGCACGTCGCCGGTGGGCACGACGTGCGTCCACTCGTGGCTGCCGTAGCTCATGGTGTACGCCTCGGACTGGTCGGCACCGTTGGTGCCGCCGAACAGCACCATGCCGTCATGGTTCGGGTCGTCACAGAGACTCAACCCCGACAGCGCCGTCGGCGTGTCACCGAACGGAGTCCACTCGGTCCACTCCGGGCTCGGCTGGCTCAAGTCCACCTGGAAGGAGTGATTGGGAAGCAGGCTGCCCGAGCTTCCCACGCCGCCGAAGACGAACAGCGTGCCGCGCGAGTCGTTGAAGCAGGCGCCGAAGTCGGCGCGGGGCGCGGGGACGTCGCCCGTCACGGTCAGCCGCGACCACGTGGGCGTTCCGGTGAGCGTGAGCTGCCAGAGGTCGTTGAGCTTGTTCCCGGAGTAATCCGCGCCTCCGAACACCAGTAGGCGGTCGTTCGTCGGGTCATACAGGAGCGCCGCGTATTGGCGTGCCGAGGGCGGCGCGCCCGTTGCGGCAAGGTCCCCCCATTCCACGGGAGGATTGCCCGCTGGCACCGTGTGCACGATGCTCGTGCCGTCGCCACCGAGCACGTACATCAGCTGATGGGCGGGAGCGAAGACAGCGGCGCCACCGGTCTGGCCGGGAGGCGAGATGCGCTCCCACGAGCCGGACGGCCCGGCGTGAGCGACGCCGACCGCGAGGCCAATGCTGCAGACGAGCGCGGCGAGCAGGGGAAGCCCGAATGGGCGGTGAAGGCGAGGCTCCGTGTGCATGGCGGCGCTCCCGGATCCGCCCCGCACGGGAGCGGCATCGGTGGTTGGCTCGGTGCGTGCGGGCCGGGGGGGCCGGTACCCGCGTCCTGGGGATAGGGAAAGCCGCGAGCCATTGCCAGAGCTCCCGCTATCTGAAGAGGCGCGGGATCGGGCCGGTACGGCTCACGTGCCGGGCGCGAAGCCGCCGACCACGGTTCGGCCGGGGGCGACCTCGCTCGCCCCCGGCCGATCGCTCACTCGGATTCGCCTACTCGATCACGATGCGCTGCGCTGCCGACGCGCCCGCCGCCCGCAGGCGCACCAGGTAGACGCCGCTCGCAAGACCCGCGCGATCGAGCCGGACGTCGCAGGTGCCGGCTGCGCGCGGCTGGCTTGCCATGGGCGTCCGCACGCGCCGGCCCTGCAGATCGAAGAGCGCCAGCTCCGCCTTTCCCGAGACCGGCAGCGTGAACCGCAGCGTGGTCGCGTCGTGGAACGGATTCGGGCGGTTCGGGGCCAGCGCGAGGCGGCCAGGTCCGGCCGGCGCGGGCGCCAAGCCCACCGTGGAGGAGCTGAACCCCGCCAGGTTCGGGCGGGTCGCGCCACCGATGTTCCAGAACGAGCCGCCGAGATGGAAGTGCGTGGGCGTGACCGCGATCGCCGTGACCGAGCCTTCCATGTCCGCGTCCCAGCTGGTCGCGAGGCCGCTGGCCGTGTCCACCAACGCGACACCCTTGTGTGCCTGCCCGCCGATGTTCGAGAAGCCGCCGCCCACGAGCAGGTCCTGTTCCTTGAACGCCAGCGCCGACACCTCCCAGCCGTCGGGGGAGGGATTCCAGTCGTTGGCGCTTCCGCTCACCGGGTCGAGCGCGGCGAGGTGGCTGCGCGGCTGCCCGCCCACGTTCGCGAACGTGCCGCCCGCGTAGACCGTGCCGTTGCCAACGACGATGGCGTGGGCGATGTCGTCGGCGTTGGGATCCCACGCTGTGGCGGCGCTGCTCGCGACATCGAGCTGGGCGAGGTAGTTGCGCGGCTGGCCGCCGATGTTGCTGAAGTGCCCCGCGGCGTAGAGCGACGAGCCGCTCACCGCGATGCCGTCCACCTCGCCGTCCGCCTGCGCGTCGAAGCCGCTCCACAGGCCGGTGAGCGTGCTCACGCCCGCGAGGCACCCGACCGGGTGTCCGCCGAGGTTGTCGAGGGTGCCCGCGACGTACAGCGTCGTTCCGCTCAGTGCCAGCGCGTACACCCAACCGCTGTTGTTGGGCTGCCACGACGTGGCGAGCCCTGTGGCGGCGTCGACCGCGCCCAGGCAGAGGCGGTTCTGGCCGCCGAGTATGTCGAAGAATCCGCCGACGTAGACCGTCGAGGGCGTAGCGACCAGCGCGTTGACCTGGTCCTGCGCGCCGGGGTTCCAGCCGGTCAGCGCCCCGGTGGAAATGCGCACCGCCGCGAGGCGGGAGCGCATCTGGCCGCCGATGCTGCGGAAGTACCCGCCGACGCACACCTGCGTACCGCTCGGGACCATGGTGAGGATGCTGTTCGCGTCGACGTTCGCCGTCCACGCCGTTGCGGTCGCCGTCGCGGTGTCGAGCGCCGCCGTGAAATGGCGCGCCTGGCCGCCGATCGTCCGGAACTGCCCGCCCACGTACAGCGTCGAGCCGGCCAGGGCGATCGCGCCCACGGCGCCGTCGGCGCCGGGGTTCCAGCCGTTGGCCTTGCCGGAGGTCGTGTCGAGCGCCGCGAGGTACCCGAGCGACTGCCCGCCGATGCTCGTGAAGCCGCCGCCGACGAACAGCCTGTTGCCCGTCAGCGCCATCGTGGCGACGTACTGGTTGGCCTGCGCGTTCCAGCTCGTGGCCACGCCAGTCGACGGGTCGAGCGCCGCCACGCCCATGCGGTAGTAGCCGCCGATCGCGCCGAAGCCGCCAGCAACGTAGATCTTCGACGGGGTCGGCACGATCGCGTAGACCGAGCCGGAGGCGGAGGGATTCCACGAGGTAACAAGACCTGTCGTGGCGTCCACGGCGGCGATGTTGCTGCGTGACTGCCCTCCGATGCTGCCGAAGCTCCCGCCCACGTAGACCGTGGATCCGCTCACCGCCAGCGCCAGGATGTAGCTGCCCGGACTGGGATTCCAGGCCAGCGCGTTGCCCGTCGTGATGTCGATGGCTGCGAGGTTGTAGCGCGTCTGGCCGCCGATGGTGGTGAACTGTCCGCCGACGTAGAGCGTGTTGCCCTTCAGCACCAGGGCCCTGACCTCGGTGTTGACGCCGGAGCCGCCCGGGCTCGGGTCCCAGGCGGTGACCGACATGTCCGCAGCGACGTGCGCGAGGTTGGCGCGCGGGACACCGCCGACGGCGCTGAACGCGCCGCCGATGTACCAGCCGCCGCTCCCATCCGGCAGGACGGCCGCAACACCTCCCAGCATGCCGGCGTCGACCTTGGGAAGGCCGGAGGCCAGCGCTCCGGTGGTCGCATCGAGGAGCGCCGCGGGTCCGGTGTTTGAACCGACGTAGCTGAAGCCGCCGCCGATGTAGAGCGTGTCTCCTGAGGTGGCGAGCGCGTTGACGGCGCCGTCCGTCACCGGGAGCCCGCCCTGGACGGTCTGCGCGTGTGCGCTCACGGCCGCTGCGGCGAGGAACAGCGCCGCGATCGCGACGGGCTCGCTCGCGCGCCGAAGCCACTGCATGGCCTGCTTCTGCTTGGGCATGCGGAACATGATGTGCGTCTCCTCATTCGGCAGGGTGGCGGGGGAGTTTGTATTCGGCACTCACAAGGGAAGGCGCGCGCGGGGGGCGCGGAGGCTCAGGAAATGCGCTTCCCCCCCGGGGCCCGGCGGCCCCGTCCCGGCTGCACTCGTTCCGGCCGCACTCGTTCCTTCCGCCCGGGCGGCCGATAGATCTATAGTGCAGCCTGTTCACCAAGGCCCCTGTGCGGCCTTCCATTCCACCCGACGGCCCTGTGTGCCGTCGATTTCGGAGAGGACGCGTCATGAACGCACCTGCCCGTGATGTCTTCGGGGCACGCTTCGCGCTGCCCACGCCCGTCGGCACCGTCACCATCCACCGCCTCGACGTGCTGGCGAGGAAGTTCTCGGTCTCGCTCGAGAAGCTTCCGTACTCGATCCGCGTCATGCTCGAGGCTGCGCTGCGCTCGTGCGACGACTACCAGGTCACGCAGGCCGACGTGCAGCGCCTCGCGAACTGGTCGCCGGACGCGGGCGAGGCCGTGGAGATGCCGTTCAAGCCCGCGCGCGTCATTCTGCAGGACTTCACCGGCGTGCCGTGCGTCGTGGACCTCGCGGCCATGCGCGACGCGGTCAGGCGGCTCGGCGCGGACCCGAAGAAGATCAACCCGCTCGTGCCGGTCGACCTGGTGATCGATCATTCCGTACAGGTGGACGTGTTCGGCAACGTCACCGCGCTCGAGCGCAACGCCGGGATCGAGTTCGCCC
>CAIXRL010000035.1 GCA_903921835.1 Candidatus Eiseniibacteriota bacterium
CGCTGCGCTATGCGGCTTCCCGCAGGGGCGCCTCCGGCCCGCCGGCGCGGCGCACCCAGCGTTCCAGGGCGGACCGGATCTGGTCGGGCCGGAACGGCTTCGAGATGAAGTCGTCCATCCCGGAGGCGAAGCAGTGGTCGCGGTCCTCCTTGAGCACCGACGCGGTGAGCGCCACGATGGGCGCCTGCCGCGTCGGGGCTCCCCCGGCGCGGTCGTCGGCCTCCCGGGACCGGATGGCCATCGTCGCCTCGTAGCCGTCCATCTCCGGCATGTGGCAGTCCATCAGGATGAGGTCGTATTCGGTCGCGGCCGCGAGCGCGCAGGCGTCGATGCCGTTGTCCGCCAGGTCCACCGAGCACCCGAGCTTGCCGAGTATGCGCAGCGCCAGTCTCTGGTTGACCGGCTGGTCCTCCGCGAGCAGCACGCGCGTGCCTTCGAACGACAACGGGACGTCGTCGTGCGGGCGCGGGTCGACCTCCGGACGCGCGGGTTCGGCGGCGCGGTCGTTCCCGTGCGCGGGCCCCCGGGTGGCGCGCGCGAGGGCCTGCAGCAGGAGCTCGGGGCGCACGATCGGTTTGAACAGCACGTCCGCGAAACCGCGCGACCGGAAATGCTCCGCCTCGTGGCGGTGCGAACCGGACGTCAGCAGCAGGAGCGCGGGGGCTCCCGTCGCGGGATCGGCGAGGATCGCGCTTGCGAGGGCTTCGCCGTCCGTGACCGGCATGAGCAGGTCGAGCAGCGCGGCCCGGAAGGGCTTGCCGCCCGCCGCGGCCGCGCGCAGCATCACCAGCGCCTCTGCCGCGTTCGCGGCGGGCACGGCCTCGATCCCGCGGTGCGCGAGCTGCGAGCAGAGCACGCGGCGGTTGGGTTCGAGATCGTCGACGACGAGCACGCGGAGGCCCGCGAGGTCGCGCACGTCTGCGGGCGGCTCGACCGTGATGGGCTCGGCGGGAAGCGTGAGCGTGAACCAGAACGTCGAGCCCTCCCCCGGGCGGCTCTCGGCGCCGATCTCGCCGCCCATGAGTTCGACGAGCTGTTTGCTGATCGCGAGACCCAGGCCCGTGCCGCCGAATCGCCGGGAGGTCGACGAATCGGCCTGCGTGAACTTGCGGAACAGGGTCGCCAGCTTGTCCTCGGCGATGCCGATGCCGGTGTCGCGCACCTGCATGCGCAGCAGGCCGCTCGAGTCCAGCCCGGCGCGCACGAACACGGCGCCTCTCTCGGTGAACTTGACCGCGTTGCCCGCGAGGTTGAGCAGCACCTGGCGGAACCGCATGGCGTCGCCCACGAGCTGGCAGGGCACGTCCTCGGGCCACTCGAAGACCACCTCGAGGCCGCGCTGTTCGGCCCGGGCCGAGAGCAGCTCGACCACCTCGCCCGCGGCGCGCCGCGCGTCGAACGGCGCGTGCTCCACGTCCAGCTTGCCCGCCTCGATCTTGGAGAAATCGAGGATGTCGTTGATGAGCGCCAGCAGCGCCTGGCCCGAGGACCGGATCGTCTCGGCGAACTCACGCTGCATCGGGTCGAGAGCCGTGTCCATCAGCAGTTCGGTGAACCCGATCACGCCGTTCATCGGCGTGCGGATCTCGTGGCTCATGGTCGCCAGGAACTCGCTCTTGGCCCGGCTCGCCAGCTGCGCCGCGTCCTTGGCGCGCACCAGCTCGGTCTCCGCCCGCTTGCGCTCGCCGATATCCCGGGCGAACGCCGTGAAGAGCGCGCCCCCCTCGAGGGGCAGGGACGAGATCGAGAGCTCGATCGGGAACTCCTCGCCGTTGCGGCGCAGCGCCGTGATCTCGATGCGCTGTCCCAGCACGTTTCCCTCGCCGGTGCGCAGGAAGCGCGCGAGACCGCGCGCGTGCGCGGCGCGATACTGGAGCGGGACGATGGTCTCGGTCAGCGTGCGCCCAAGCACCTCGTCCACGGTCCAGCCGAACACCTGTTCCGCCTGGCGGTTCCACCCCGCGATGCGGCCGGCGTCGTCGACGGTGACCACGGCATCGAGGGCCGTGTCGATGATCTGCCGCGTGCGCGCCTCGCTCGCGCGCACCGCAGCTTCGGCCTCCGCGCGTTCGGTGACGTCCAGGCACGAGCCGACGTAGCCATGGAAGGCGCCGTCGCACGTACGCGGCACGCCCCGGACGAGGATCGTCCGGTACTCGCCATCGTGACGGCGCAGCCGGCATTCCATCTCGAACGGCTGCCGCAGCCCGAAGGCCTCCCCGTAGGTTCGCATGCAGCGGGCGAGGTCGTCGGGGTGAACGGGTCCGGTCCAGTCCTCGCCGCGTTCCTGCCCGTCCGTGCGGCCGACGAACTGCGCGAAGGGGAGGTTGAAGAACGTGCCCCGCTTCTCCTCGTCCACCATCCAGATGAACACCGGCGCCGTGTTCGCGACGTCCCGGAAACGCGCGTCGGCGGCCTGCGCCTCCGCTTCGGCGAGCTTGCGGGCGCTGATGTCGTAGAGCACCGCGGCGTAGCGCGCCGGTTGCCCGGCGGCGTCGAGCGCCGGGACGATCGTCGAATGCACCCAGTAGGTGCTGCCGTCCCGGGCGCGATTGCAGATCTCGCCCCTCCAGATCCGGCCGGCCGCGATGGTCTCGTGCATGTCGCGGAAGAACGGTGGCGGGTGGTGACGGGAGTTCACGATGCGCGGGTTGCGGCCGATCAGCTCGTCGCGCGAGTACCCGCTCAGCCGGCAGTAGGCGTCGTTCACGTACAGGATCGCGCCCTGCGTGTCGGTCACGCACACGGTCGCCGCCTGGTCGAGCGTGAACTTCTGGAACTCGAGCTCGTCGAGGGTCGCGTTCAGCGCCGCGTGCGCCTCGTTCAGCGTCACCGCGAGGCGGCCCAGCTCATCGTCGGCGCACGCGGGCGCGCGCGCCGTGCGGTCGCCCGCCTGCCGGCGCGCCACCGCGTGGGCGATGGCCTCGACGGGGCGCAGCACGTAGCGGCGCAGCCGGAGCTCGGCGGCGACCAGAGCGAGCAGCTCGAGCACGAGGACGGCGGCGCCGAAGCGCCAGAGCCAGCGTTCGTTCTGTGCGCGCAGTGCCCGGCAGTCCACGAGCACTGCGACGGCGCCGCGCTCCGGCCGGCCGCTGGCCGTCTCGCGCTGGATGGGCACGACGTAGCACATCTCGTCCGCGTCACCGAGTTGCACGCCGCTCTCGCGCCGGCGGTTCTGGGCGGAGCGGATCTGGGTCGCGAGCCGGGTTTCGCCGACATCCGCGAGCGCGTGGTCCGTCCATTCCTGGCGCGTGGCGGCGATGACCCGGGGGGCCGGGCCGAGGGTCACGACGATCAGGTTGACCATGGGTTCCGCGCCTAGGGCGGTGACCATGCGGCTCAGCTGCCCGGGGTCGTGCTCCGCCTCGACGGCGTTCGCAACCATGTGTGCGATCGTCGTGCTCCGGCTGCGGATCCGCTCGGACAGCAGCTGGGTCGTCATGATCTGGAACAGCGCGACGGTCGCGGCGAAGAGAACGAGCGCGCAGGCCAGCGTCGGCCACAGGGCGCGCCGGCGCAGGGAGCGGGCGGGCGGTCGCGGGAGCGCGAACACGATCAGCGCTCCCGGAGCGCCGCGAGCACGTCCGCGGGCGGAATGGGCTTGGAAATCTGCCCCGTGCGCACGAGCAGTCGGGACGTGGCCTCCACGACGCGCGTGAGCATCCCGCCCGGCGTGAAGTAGGCGTTCTGCCGCGACGGCGAGACCAGCTCGAGACCCTCGTGGAGCGAGGCCCGGAACTCCGCCGGCGCGACGCGTTCGCGCGCGGCCATGATGCGGCAGGCTGCGTCGGGATGGCCGGCCATCCACGCGACGGCGCCGTCGTAGCCGCGCACGAACGCGGCGACGTCGCGGCGACGCGAGGCGATGACGCTCGCGTCGAACGCCAGCACGTCGATGACCTCGCCCGGGATCTCGGCGCTGCTGAAGATCGGGTGGGCCCGGCCGGTCTTCACGATGGCGGTCGATGCCGGCGGATAGCTCACGACGGCGTCCACCGCACCGCGTTGCAACTGCGCGCCCATGTCGCCCGCGTCCATGCCCACCATGCGGAGGGAGTCGAGGGTCATGCCGTGGTTCTCGAGCGCGCGCGCGAGCAGGTAGATGTTGAGCGAGCCCGGCTCCACCGCGACGGTGCGCCCGCGCAGCCCCGCGACGTCGGCGATTTCCGGCCGCGCCAGCACGACGTCGAAGCCCTGCGAACAATCCAGCACGCGCACGATCCTGGGCTCGCGATCGCTGTTCGCCCTCGTCTGCAGCACCTCGAAGACCGTGCCGAAATAGCCGTCGAGCTGGCCGCGCTCGAAGGCGCGGCGCGAGTCGCTCATGGACTCGAACTGCACGAGCTCCACGGCGACGTGCTCGCGGGCGAAGAGGTTCCGGGCCTGGGCGAGGTACGCGAACTCGTAGCCGGGTTCGGCGTTCATGCCGACGCGCAGGGCCCGCGACTCGTGCGCAGCGCAGCCCCCCAGGGCTGCGCAGGCGAACGCGAACGCCGCGACGAGACGCCACGGCCGTTTGGGGCCGACGGCATTTCGGACGCGTGCGCGGGGTCCTTCCGCGCGCGGCGGGATCCAGGCGATCAAGTCGTCCTCGGAATGGAGTTGTTCCATGAGCTGGGGGCCTGACGGTAGTTTCGGTGCCCCCGGGAACAACTTGAGGTGCGGCCCGCTTCGCCCTGCCGCGCGGCGGGGCGCGCGCAGCCGCCGAAAATCCCGCTTCCACGGCGCTTGCGGCGGTTGTGCTCAGGGCGCGGCGGGGCCCGGGTCTTCGTCCTTCCTGCCGCAGGAGCAGTCGCCGCCCGGCTGGCGGGGCCCCGGCGGCACGTCCTCCCAGGCGATGCGGTGCTCGCCGCCCTCGTCGTCCCGCACCCAGACGGCTTCCTGGTAGGTTTCGGTGCGGATGACCGTGCAGATGCCCTTGCCGGTGGTGAGCCTGGCGCCCACGCGCGGCATGCGCTGGACGCTGTCGCGGTACTGCGCCAGCTCGTACGCCAGGCAGCACATGAGCCGGCCGCACGCGCCCGAGATCTTGGTCGGATTGAGCGAGAGCTGCTGCTCGCGCGCCATCTTCAGCGTCACCGGATGAAAGCTCTTCAGCCACGTGGAGCAGCAGAACTCGCGCCCGCAGGGCCCGCAGCCGTCCAGGCGCTTGGCCTGGTCGCGCACGCCGAGCTGCCGCAGCTCGATGCGCGTCTGGAAGCGCGTGGCAAGGTCCTTCACCAGTTCGCGGAAGTCCACGCGGTGCTCGGCGATGAAATAGAACGTGATGCGGTTCCGCCGGAACGTCGCCTCGACCTCGGAAAGCTCCATCTTGAGGTCGCGGGCCGCGATCCGCGAGCTGCAGTAGTCGGAGGCTTCTTCCTCGAGCTTCCGGTTCTGGTCGTCCTGGTCGAGGTCCTCCTCCTCGGCCTTGCGGATGATCTCGCGCGTCACGTTGCCGGGTTTCTTGAGCGCCACCAGGGCCGGATCGGTCAGGTGCACGGACGCGAAGGCCTCGCCGTGCTCGCTCTGCACGATCACCTTGTCGCGCAGCTTCAGCCACAGTTCGCGTGGGTTGAGCACGAACTCCCGGCGCGAGCCGCGCAGGGCGATCTGGACGATCTGGGACATGTTCGAACCTCTCAACCCGTACGATTCATGAACCCGCGGCCTGCGAGCGCGATCCGCGTGTCATCCGGACCCACCTTCGATGGGTACCCCGAAGCTCGACCGGCCACTGTCCTCATCGTGTGGACAACACGGCTGCGGCGCAGCCGGGCGAGCTTCCTGCGGCTGACACACCTCTCGCACTCTCGGCTCGCGGGTCATGAATGGTCCGGGTTCAATGCGCGACCAGGGGACTCGCGTGCGACGCCGGCGAACCGGCGGAGCAGGCGATGCGACGGTGGTGCGGTGCTGCGGACCGGATCGGGTAGCCGCCGGGAATGAGGTCCGGCAGGGGACTCGAACGGCCAGGACGATAGCGCACACGCAGGGCGCGTGCAGCCCGAACTCAGAAGTCCCAGCGGGCCGTGGGATGCGGAGGCCATGCGCCCTCGCCCACCCGGGAGCCTGCGATCCGCATCAGGGTCGAGCCCAGCGTGAGGTCGGCGGAGACGTTGCCGTCGATCGAGCGCAGCGCTTCCTCGATCACGAAGAGCCGCCTGCGGATCTCGGAGGGCTCGAGACTGCCCGCCAGGGTGCGGATCTCGTCCTTGCGGTCGCGGTTCACGAGCATCTCGTCGGGCATCCCGGCGCCGGCGCGGAGCAGGTCGCGCAACCACAGCATCTGGAACTCGAACATGCGCCGCAGCGCTTCGCGGTTCTTCGTGGCGCCCCTGCCCACGCCCTGCACGGCGTTCCACAGCCCGGGCAGGTCGCGCTGCTGCGCGGTCGCGAGCAGCGTCAGCGCGGCGTTGCGCTGCTCGACGTACTTCTCGCCCCGCAGCGTGAGCGCGCGGGTCAGCGAGCCGCTCGCGAGCGCCGCCAGCAGCCTCGCGTCGGCGTTGCCCATGCCGCACTCGCGCTCCAGCACGTCGCCAATGGCTTCCTCGGCGAGCGACGCGAAGCGCACGCGCTGGCAGCGCGAGCGGATGGTCGCCGGGACGCGCGAGAGGCGTGACGTCGTGAGGATCCACATCGTGGTGGGCGCGGGCTCCTCGAGCGACTTGAGCAGCATGGAGTACTGGTCCTCGCGCATCCGGTCGCAATCGCGGATCACCACCACGCGGCGCGAGGCCTCGTAGGGCCGGTAGGCCAGGTCGCGCTGCAG
>CAIXRL010000036.1 GCA_903921835.1 Candidatus Eiseniibacteriota bacterium
AGGGCGGCGCTGGCCGAACTCGCGCGCCCGCTCATCCAGCGCGGCGAGCGCATGGCGAGGTGCACCACGTGAGGGCGGGGGAGCCGCGTTTCGGGCTCCGTGCGCACGCGCGGCCTCTGCCGGGCGCGCGGTGGTGATGCCGAATCAGGGAGAGTCATTCAAAGTCTGGGTCAGAAGTGCCAGCGGCGGGACGCTCCGCGCGGCGGCTGACGTGCAGATCGCGCTCGCAGGCTGCGGGCTCGCGAAGGGTGCGGGATGCTGAGCCGGTCCGCGCACCCGCGCGGAGCCCCGGACGCGCAGGGCACGTGTCTTCGCCGCGCGCTGCCCGGCGATGGGCCGACGAACTTTCCGGCAGAAAGCGCTCAAGGCCCCGCGGGGCCCCGGCCGATAAGACCATTGCCCGCCGCCAATCCGGGCAATGAAGCCCACCTTCGGCGCCCCTCGCCGAGTGTGGACGCGAACACAGGCCGTCCCGTCTTATTTGCGAGGGGTCCATGAGCAGCACTTCCACCTCCGCGCTTCGCGCCGCGGCACCGTCCGAGCGGCACGCGCGCATCGACGCCACCTTCACGCCGAACTCGCCGGTCACGCGTCGGGAGCTCTTCGCCGGCCGCACGCAGGCCCTTCAGCAGCTGCTCGAGCTGGCCGCGCAGCCCGGTCGCCACGCGGTCGTCTTCGGTGAGCGCGCCACGGGAAAGACGTCGCTCGCCACCATCATTCCCGAGTTCTTCGACGGCGCCATGGGTCTCGTCTGCGTCACCGCCGAGGCGGGGGACACGTTCACGACGCTCTGGCGCCGCGCGGCCGAGTCCGTGCGCACCAGCATGCGTCGCGGCGAGCGTGGACTGGCGTCCTCACCGTATCCTTCCGACACGCCGACCACGATCGGCCGTGACGGCGAAGCGACCGTCGCCGAGGCGGCCGGGCTGCTCGCCCGGCTCTCTGCACGTGCGCCGGCGTGGATCGTCTTCGACGCCTTCGAGCGCGTGAGCGACGCGACGACACGCCTGCGCATGCGCGAGCTGGCCGAGGCCACGGTGGCGGGCGCACCCGGTGCGACGCTGGTTTTCGCGGGGTCCGGGCAGGCCGGTGACGACCTGATGAGTCCTTCCGCCTCGCTGGTGCCGGTGCACGTGACGCGTCTGACGAACGACGAGTCCGTCGAGTGCGTGCTGCGCGCGCTGCGCCAGGTCGCCATCGTCGCGGACGACGTGGTGGTGGAGCGCATCGCGGTGCTCGCAAACGGGCTGCCGCACGCCGTGCAGGCGCTGGCGCAGGGGGCGGCTCACGACGCGGCGTCGGCGGGTTCCGGGCATCTCGAGAGTCTGAACCTCGACGCCGGCATGCGCGCCGTGCTCACCGGCTCCCCGCACGACGTGCGGGAGGCGTACGAGCAGGCCACCGTGCGCGCGCGCCGCGGCATCTACCCCGAGATCCTGCTCGCGTGCGCCCTGGCGCCCCGTGACGGGCACGGCAACTTCCGCGTCGCCGACGTGTGCGACGCCGTGACGCGCATCGTGCAGCGGGAGGTGCGCGGGCTGACCAACCAGGTGAGCGCGCTGACCGAAGCCGGCCGCGGTGCGGTGCTGGTCAAGCAGGGCGCGGCCAAGGCGGCACGCTATCGCTTCGTGGATCCGCGCCTGGAGCCGTACATTCTCATGCGCGGTCTGGAGGAGGGCTGGGCGACGCACCACGCGGCGACGTGGCTGCCCGGGCTTTCGGAAGCGGAGCGCATGGTCAGGGCCGCCTGAGGCCGGCGGACCAGAGCGACGAAACCACGAGTCCCCCGCGGGCCAACCGCGGGGGACTCGTGATGAGGTGCGGAGCGATTCCTCGGGCTGGACTGGGGCGCAACGCTGGACGCCGGCCCGGGCGCGGTCGGCTCCCAAAGCACCCGATCGCGGAAGCAATCGGGTGCCCGGGGAACGACCCCTATGGACTCCGTCGCGGCACGCTCATCAGGTCCGAAATGGAGTCCACATCACCGCGTCCGAATGCGGGGCGTCCCGCCAGCGAGACGACAAAGCCGTAGACGGCCACTGCCACGAGTACCAGCGTGGCGTACGCGGTGCGGCCGGAAAACCACAGGTGCGAAGAGATGGCGTTCGTGGACAGCATCGAGCTGGCGAAGAACATGGCGACGAGCGCGAACGGACCGAGGCGGAACATCACGCCCAGCATCAGGCTGGCGATCAGGAAGCTGAACGCGACCGCGGACCAAGGCGCGAACTGCATGCGCGCCGCGACCGAGGTCCATTGAAAGAACCCGACAAGGACAATGATGAGCACACCTGCCAGCCAGCGCCGCCGAACCAGCAGCAGCAGTAGCAGGAACCCGAGCATGAAGCTCAGCGCGAAGAACTCCGCGTACATGATGGTGTTGAGTAGGTTGTCGAGCATGTAGGAGCCCCCGGCGCCCAGCTTGCTGAGATCCCCGCCTTCGGGCACGGGGCACCCAGTCTTCACGCCAGTCCAGAGCGGAATCAGCGTCTGGAGGCCGACCAGGCCCGCCAGCCCGGTACCCGCGATCACCCCGAGCAGCGTGTCGCGTCCGACCAGCGGGTCGCGCCAGCGACCGTCCAGGACCCGCATCCAGGCCACCATGCGCTCGGGCCACAACCGACGCAGGTAGGGCTCCAGCGCCAGGTAGCACACGGCGATGAAGACGGCGAGGATGCCCACGTCCACTACGAGGCCGATCACCGGCAGCAGGAGTTCCGTGGCGTCCGCGGCGTGGTGCTGCTCGAGGGCCACGCTCGCGGCGCCGAGCAGTGCGACCGATACCCCGAGCCGGAGGGCGCCGCGCCTGTCGCCCCGGCCCTGCCGGAGGTTGGAGCGGGCGAGCAGGCATATGCGCACGATGAGCGTGAGCAGGGGAACCAGCATGATGATTCCGGCCAAGAGTCCCAACCCGCCTTCCAGCACTCTGTTCGAACTGGCCATGGCCGCTCGCCACCAGGGTGGCAGGACGACGAACGAAACGGGAGTGCCCCGGAATGCCGCCGCTTCGATGCGCACCGGGAGGCCGGTCAGCGTATCCCGTCCCTCCCAGGCCATGCGGTCGTCCGCGTAGGTGCCGGGCACGACGCCTGGCGCCACGCGCCGGAATCGGGAACTGTCCATGCCCGACGCGGCGAACAGTTGGGCCCACGGGGGGGGCGCCGGCGCGCGGGCGGAGTCCTCCGTTGCGGGTGGGACGGAAACCAGCCGGGTCAGCCTTCCCCGGGCATCAAGGTCGAGCGTGACCATGCCCGCCGTGACAGATGGCGGATCCGTTTCGGAAAGCCCCATGATCAGGTTCATGGGGCGAAGCACGTGGGGGCTTTCGCGGTAGCAGTAGGTGACGGCCCAGGCGCCGCGGGGAGTTCCCAGCCTGCTCCAGCGCGTGACCGAAGTGTCCGACCGCGTGACGTGGGAGATGTAGTCGCTGTTGACCCTCAGTTCGGCCCAGTGATCCCTGGCTTCGTTCTTCAGCCCGACGCGGGCGAGGACCTCGCGCGCACGCTCCCGCATGGCACTCGGGGACTTCTCCAGCTTCAGCTGCGAGAGCAGGTCGGTGCGCGCGCCCGTATTCAGCGCGCACACCAGCAGGACCAGGAAGGCGAGCAGGAGCAGCCAGGCGGTGCTTGGTCGCAGGCCGCCGGTGGACCCGGCGTCCGCCACCATTTCCGGCGACGGCGTCTGCCCCGAGGCGATCGCGGCCGCGAGCAGATTCCCGCCCGGCAGCATGGCCGAGAGTTCCAGCGCCGAGGCCGGCCTGCGGGCGGGATCCTTCTCCAGGCATTGGAGGATGGCGCGCTCCACCTGCTCGTCGAACCCGCCCTCGAACTGCGAGGGCGGCTTCACCACGGATTCGTGATGACGCTGCTTCATCTCGGCAAAGCTGCCGGCCTCGATCGCGCGATGGCCCGAGTAGATCTCGTACAGGATCAGGCCAAGGGAGTACAGGTCGCTGCGCACCGTCACGGCGGCGCCGCCGAACTGCTCCGGGGCCATGTAGGCCGGCGTGCCCACGGTCTCGCCGGAACTGGCCTCTTCGGTGCTCACCGCCAGCCCGAAATCGGCGATGCGCACGCGACCGTGCCCGTCGAGCATGACGTTGGACGGCTTGAGGTCCCGGTGGAGCAGGCCCTTGTCATGGGCTGCCGCGAGGCCCGCGCAGAGCTGCTGCGCGACCTCATTCGCCTTGGCCGAAGGCAGCCGGCCAATGCGAATGAGCAAGGTCGCGAGGTCCTCGCCGTCGACGAACTCCATGCTGATGAAGTGCCGGCCCTCGGCTTCGCCGATGTCATAGACGCGGCAGACATTCGGGTGCGAAACCTGCCGCGCGTTGCGAACCTCGTGGTGGAACCGTTCGATCCAGGCGGGATCGTTGGCGAGGTTCGCGGGCAGGAACTTGAGCGCGACCGGCTGCGCCAGCGTCAAATCGTCCGCGCGATAGACCTCGCCCATGCCGCCGCGCCCGAGCAGGCCGATGATGCGGTAGCGGCCGGCCAGCAATTCGCCGGGCGTCAGCGCCGCGTCCGAAGCCACCCGTCCCGGCGCCATGCGACCGATCGGCGACGTGGGGGACGGGCCGGCAGGCGGAGTCTTCCTCACTCCCGATTCCACCACGGTCGGCATCTGGCTGAGGGAGCTGACGGCTGCTCCGCATGCCTGGCAGAAGCGCGAAGTATCCGGAATGTCGGCGGCACAAACGCGACAGTGGCTCATTGGCAGATCAACATAGCAGAGCGCAACAATGAGGAAGGAGAAGCGACGGGAGGGAGGATTCTCGTTTCGCCTTCTAACATGGCGTGCCCAATCACTCTACGCGCCGAGTTCGCGACCCTTGAGCGTCTTGAGACCCCGGAGCGCCGCGTCGCGCGCGGCATCGATCTGCGCCTCGTCGCCGGAGAGGTAGAGCCGGCCGTAGGCGCCGAACAGCGACGCATCGATGAGCTTGACGCGGGCAGCCTTCAGCGCCTCGTTGGCGGCGAATGCGATGTAGCCCGCGGGCTCGGTCTCGAGGATGAAGAGCGACTCGCCCGCGAGGAGCTGGTCGCCGTAGCGCATCTTGTTGATCACCTGCGCGTGGTAGGGCTCCACGGCCCGGATGATCTGGTCCGAGACGACGCGCGGCTTCACGCGATCGGCCTCGGAGAGCCCGAGGTGCGCGAGCACGGCATGGCCGCCGTCGATGACCTGGCCCTTGTCGCGGTGGTGGATCTCGAGCAGCCCGAAGGCGCGCTCGACCACCATGATCGCGGGCGTGCAGGCTGTGGCCTTGAGGGCCACGTCGGTGATGCGGTTGATGATGAGGCCGGGCGCGGTCTCGATGAGGATCGAGGCGTCGCCGGCCACGGGCAGGAAGCCGCGCGCGGTGGTGCCGATGAAGGCGGCCAGCTGCGGCTGCAGTGAATCCAGGAAGACGTAGGTGCGCAGGATGACGTCGGACATGATCGCAGGACGGTAAGGCGGGGAGCGGATTCCGTCAACGCCGACCTCCGGCGGGAGGCACGGGGCGGACGGCACTTCAAGCATTGACAGCCCCGGGGTCGTGCCACAAGTTGTCCGCTCAGATGCGACGCGGCGGCTTCGAGCACGTTCCGCGGTACGTCCGGCCCCCCGCCCCGGCTCTGCCGGGCGACCACACGTTCCCGCGAGGCTCCCATGGACCACCCGGATCCCGATTCCGCGTCCCCGAAGCTCGAGAGCCCGGCCGTGGACCAGGAGGCACCCACGATCGCGTCCGCGGACGCGCTGCGCCAGGCGGCCGAAGCGCCCACGATGCTCCCTGGCCCTGTCGCCGGCGACGGCAAGCCGGCGCTGCCCGCGAACGTCGGCCCGTACCGCATCCTCGGCGTGCTCGGCCAGGGTGGCATGGGCGTGGTGTTCGAGGCAGAGCAGGAACACCCGCGCCGGCGCGTCGCGCTGAAGGTGATCCGCGGCGGCATGTTCATGGACGACCTGCACGTCCGCATGTTCCAGCGCGAGGTGGACACGCTCGCCCGGCTCAAGCACGCCAACATCGCCGACATCTACGACGCGGGCCGCACGGAGTCCGGTGAGAACTACTTCGCCATGGAGCTGATCCGCGGCCAGCACCTGAACGACTTCCTGCGCGCACGCACGGGCCCGCTCGACGAGGCCGAGGTGCGCTTCCGCCTGCGGCTGTTCCAGGTCATCTGCGGAGCGGTCAACTACGCCCACCAGCGGGGCGTGATCCACCGCGACCTCAAGCCCTCGAACATCGTGATCGCGCCGTCGGAGGAGACGGGCGCCGGGCCCATGCCCGTCGCGAAGGTGCTCGATTTCGGGCTCGCGCGCCTCACGCACGCGGATGCCGACGCGCCCACGGCGATGTCCGAGATCGGCGTCATCAAGGGCACGCTGCCCTACATGAGCCCCGAGCAGGCGCGCGGCAATCCCGACGACCTCGACCTGCGCAGCGACGTGTACGCGCTCGGCGTGATTCTGTTCGAGATGCTGACGGGCGAGCGTCCGTACGACACCCAGAGCGTCTCGATCATGGAGTCGGTGCGCGTGATCTGCGACCAGCCGCCGGCGCCGTTGCGCCAGGCCTGGCGCGGCACGCACGCGCCCGACGCCGACCTGCAGACCATCTGCGGCAAGGCTCTCGAGAAGGAGGCCGCCCGGCGGTACGATAGCGCCGCGGCGCTGTCCGACGACGTCGGGCGCTACCTCGAATCGCGCCCGATCCTGGCCCGTGCGCCGAGCACGATCTACCAGCTGCGCAAGTTCGCGCGCCGCAATCGCGCGATCGTGGCGGGTGTCGCCGCCACCCTCGTGGCGCTGCTCGCGGGCATCGTGGTTTCGACCAACTTCGGGCTGCGCGAGGAGGCGCAGCGGCGCGTGGCCGAGAAGGCGAACCAGGACACGCAGGCGGTGGCGGAGTTCCAGCAGAACATGCTCGCGGGCGTCGATCCGCAGCAGATGGGCACCGCCCTCGCGACGGACCTCGAGGGCCGGCTGCGCACCGCGCGCGTCGAAGCCCGGATGCAGCCGGCACAGGTGGCGGGGGAGCTGGCGCGCTTTCACGCGAGCATGAGCGCGATCAACACGACCGACGCGGCGCTGCGGATCATCGACACGCAGATTCTCGAGCGGGCGATAGCCGCCGCGGCGGCGCAGTTCGGTGCCCGCCCGCAGCTGCGCGCCACGCTGCTCAACTCGATCGGCGTCACCTACATGAAGCTGGGGATGCTCGACCGCGCGGAGCCGCCGCTGCGCGTGTCGGAGGCGCTGCTCGACAGTGCGGTGGGGCGCAGGGCACGCCTGAGCCTGGTCGCGACGCGGCTTCTCGGCGACCTCGCCAACTACCGTGGGCGCTCTCACGAGGCCGAGTCGCTGCTCGCGCTCGCGCTCCACGGCGAGCAGGCGGCGTTCGGGCTCGCGGACTCTGATGTCGCGGGGACGGTGAACTCGCTCGGGCTGGTCTACCTGGACACCGGCCGCATGACGACCGCCGAGAGCCTGTACACGCTCGTCCTGGGACCATGCATCGCCCGCTGGGGCGAGTCGAACCGCAACGCACTCACGCTGATGGGCAATCTCGCCTGGACGTTCACGCAGGACTCGAAGTACCCGCAGGCCGAGTCGTTGGCGACGCGGACGCTGGCGCTCAAGCGCAAGGTGCTCGGCAACGACAACGCCGAGACCATGACGGCGGTGAACAACCTCGCCGTGCTGTACATGCGCATGGGCAAGGTGGACGCCGCGGAGCCGCTCTACCTCGAGGACTACCAGACCAGCCGGCGGCTGCTGGGGGACGAGCACCCGGACGTGCTGGTGTCCATGACCAACCTCGGCCGCTTCTACAACACGCGGAAGCAGTACGCGAAGTCCGAGCCGCTGCTGGCCCGGACGCTCGCCACGTCGAGGCGGGTGATGCCGCCGGACTTCTTCGGGACAGGCCTGACCGAGCTGGCCCACGCCGAAGCGCTGGTGGGGCTGGGGCGCTTCCGCGACGCCGAACCGGAACTGGTCGAGGCAAGGAAGATCCTGCTCCCGACCCTCGGACCGCAGGACGGCGCCATCCAGCGCGCGCAATCCTTGCTCGCAACGGTCTACGAGCAGACCGGCCGCGCCGCGCTCGCCGCGAAGCTGCGCGCGAGCTTTGCCGCGGCGAAGTAGCGCGTCAGCCCGGCTCCGCCAGCCTCTGCCAGAGCGAATCCACCTCGGAGCGCAGCGTCTCGTATTCTCCCACCAGCGATTTCGACCTCGCGACGTCGTGGTAGAGCTCCGGGTCCGCCAGCAGCGTCTCGAGCTCCTTCATCCGGGCCTCGCGCTTCTCGATGTCCTTCTCGACGCGGGCCAGCTCGCGCTCGCGCTTCTGCTGCTCGCGCCGCGCGTCCTTCGCCGCGGCGCGTGCCGCGGGAT
>CAIXRL010000037.1 GCA_903921835.1 Candidatus Eiseniibacteriota bacterium
CTGCAGCGCCTGCGCCGCCTGCTGCAGCACGCCCTGCTGCTCGCGAAGCCAGTGCAGCGCCTCCGCGCCGCACAGCGCCTCGGCGCGGCGCACGCCGCTGGCGATCGCCGAGTCGCCGGCCAGCACGAACGCGCCGATGTCGCCCGTGCGCGTCACGTGCGTCCCGCCGCACAGCTCGCGGCTGGGCTCGATGCCCGCGCCGGCGACGCCCTCCACAGTGACCATGCGCACCTCGGCGCCGTACTTCTCGCCGAAGAGCGCCATGGCGCCCTGCGCCCTGGCCTCGTCGATCGGCATCACCGTGGTCGTCACCGCGCGGTTGGCGAGCACCCACTCGTTCACGCGCGACTCGATCGCCTCGAGCTGCGGCGCCGTCAGCGCGGCGAAATGCGAGTAGTCGAAACGCAACCGGTCGGCTGCGACCAGCGATCCCGCCTGGTGCACGTGGTCGCCCAGCACCGTGCGCAAGGCGGCGTGCAGCAGGTGCGTCGCGGTGTGATGGCGCAGCGTAGGCCTGCGCAGCGCGGGATCCACGGTGGCGCAAAGCCCCGCCGCGGCCGAAGCGTCGAGCAGCGCCGCACGATCGCCGTTCTGGAGGCGCACGCGGTGCACGATCGCCTCGTCCTCCTTGTAAACGTGCGTCAGCTCCGCGATCACGCCGGCGGCGCCCAGCGCGCCGCGGTCGGCGACCTGGCCACCCGATTCGGCGTAGCACGGCGTGCGGTCGAGCACGACCTCCAGTTCGGCGCCACGCTCGCGCCAGCGCGTGATCCGGACGCCGTCCTCGACCAGGCTCGTGTAGCCGGTGAACACCGAATCGGCGCCCTCGCGCACGACCGTCCACGCCACGCGCTCGCCGCCGGCCTCCTTGCCGAATTTGCTCGCCGCCCGGGCGCGCGTGCGCTGCTCGCCCATCGCGCGCTCGAAGCCCGCGCGATCCACGGACAGGCCGCGCTCGGCCGCGATCTCCCCGGTCAGTTCGATCGGGAAGCCGTACGTGTCGTGCAGCGCGAACGCATCCGCACCCGCGATGCCCTTGCCGCCGCGCGCCAGCAGCTCCTCGAGTCGCGTCATGCCCGCATCGTAGGTCTGCCCGAAGCCCGCTTCCTCCTGCTCCAGCAGGTTCAGCACGCGATCACGGTGCGTCACCAGCTCGGTGTAGTGCCCGCCGAACTGCTCGATCGCGCGCGACGCCACGCCTGCCAGGAAGCCCTCACCCAGCGCCAGGCCCTGGCGCGAGCGCCCGCGCGTCACCGCGCGCCGCAGCAGCCGGCGCAGCACGTAGCCCGCGCCTTCGTTGCCGGGCAGCGCGCCCTCGGCGACCGCGAACGTCAGCGCCCGCACGTGGTCGGCGATGATGCGCGCGTCGCGCACCGCAGCCTTGCGGTTCGCGTCAGTCACCTTCGCGGGCGCGAGCACGGCTTCCACCAGCGGGGCGAACAGGTCGGTCTCGAAGATGGTGTTCCTGCCCTGCAGGATGAGCGCGAGGCGCTCGATGCCCATGCCGGTGTCGATCCCCGGGCTCGCCAGCGGGGTCAGCGTGCCGTCGGCCGCCGCGTCGAACTGCGGGAAGACCAGGTTCCAGAACTCCATGAAGCGGTCGCCCGGATCGCCCGGCGACTCGCCCCAGAACGCACCCTCGGGCAGGTAATCGGGCCGCGTCTCGCCGAGGTCGAAGTAGATCTCGCTGCACGGGCCGCACGCACCGGCGCCGCCGGCGGGGCCCCAGAAGTTGTCCTTGCGGCCCAGCGCCACCAGGTGGTCGGCTGCCAGGCCCAGCTTGCGCCACAGCGCCGCCGCTTCGTCGTCGCGCGGAACGCCATCCTCACCGCCGAAGATGGAGACGAACAGGCGTTCCCGGGGCAAGCCGAGCACCCCGGTCACGAACTCCCACGCGAACGCCGTCGCCTCTTCCTTGAAGTAGGCGCCCTTCGCCCTGGGGCCGAACGAGAAGTTGCCCAGCATCTCGAAAAACGTGTCGTGGCGTGGCGTGAGCCCGACGTTGTCGAGGTCGGTCAGCCGGAGGCACTTCTGCACCGAAACCGCGCGCGTGTACGGCACGTCGCCCGTGGCCGAGTAGTAGGGCTTGAACTGCACCATGCCGGCGGTCGTGAACATCAGCGTCGGATCGCCGTGCGGCACGAGCGGGCTCGACGGCACCTCGGTGTGCCCGTGGCCGGCGAAGTAGTCGAGGAACGCGCGCCGCAACTGCGCGCCGGTCTTGGAGCTGACGTTGGACATCCGAACTCCCGCAGGGAAGGTCAGGCACGAACCCCGATGGGCTGCGCCGGCATGGGCAAGGTCTTCTTCCGGAGCAGGATAGCGGAAACCGGGCATCCGGTCAGCCGGCGACACCGGCGAGCGGCAGGCATGCCGGCAAGCATGCGGCCAGCGGGCGCCAGATCGACGTTGGGCCGGCTTCGGACGCGGGCCACAACCGGATGATGAGCGCCGCCCCCAAGCACCGCGGCCGCCCCTTGCGAGGGCGGCCGCGGGCCTTGCGTGCGGCGGAGACTAGCGTGAAATGATCACGCGGCGCGTGAGCTGCACGCCGGGTGCCTGAATCCGGACGAAGTACAGGCCAGAAGCGGCACGACGGCCGTGGGCCTCACCGCTCCAGCTCAGCTGATAGCGGCCGGGAGCGTGCTGCCCGTTCGCCAGCGTCACCACTTCGCGGCCCTGGACGTCGAGCACCGCGACCTTGACGTTCGCCGAGCGCGGCACCGTGAACTCCACCGTGGTCTGGCCGCGGCTGGGGTTCGGGGCGATGCGGCTGATCGCGAACTCGGTGATCGCCTGGCCCGCCGTGCCGGTGATCTGGCCCAGCGTGGTGACCGTGCCGCGCGTATTGACGCCCTGCAGGCGGTACAGGTAGCTCTGCCCGTCCACGACGCCATTGTCCACCAGCGTGAAGCCGTCGGCGTTCGCGATGGGCGCCCCAAGGACGTCCCAGGGGCCGGCGCCGGAGGTGGCGCGCTCGACCGAAATCGACGAGAACGAACCCGGGTTCGCCAGCTGCCAGTGCAGCTCGATGCCCTGCGGCGTCGAGTTGGCCACGAACGTGGAAAGCAGCGTCGAGGTCGCGGCGTCGGCGATCTGGAACTCCGCGTCGCTCAGGTCGGTCGCGGTGTTGCCGCCGGCGTCGTGCGCCACCACCCGCAGGTAGGCGGTGGTCGTGATCGGGCCCGATACCGTCCACGAATAGCTGCCCGTGTTGGGCACGGCGGTCGCAATCGTCTCCCACGGACCCCCCACGCCGTTGCGGGAGAGATTCACGTCCACGGAGGTCACGCCGATGTTGTCCGAGGCATACCAGGTGAGCAGCGTCGGCGCGCCGATGTACAGGACCTCGCCGCCGTTGGGGTAGGTGACCGAGACGGCCGGATTGATCAGGTCGCCCATGTACAGTTTGCCGTTGCCGTACGTGGCGTTCCACGGCGCGCCGGTGTAGCTGTCGACCTTGGCGTTCGCAACCAGGTAGGTCTTGACCTGTGCGGGCGTCAGCGTGCCGTACTTCTGGAACAGCAGCGCGACCGCCCCGGCCACGTGCGGCGCGGCCATGCTGGTGCCGGCCATGACCTGGTGCGCAGGCCCGTCCGCCACGTTGCCGGAGCCGCAGATCGTCGAGTAGTCGGCCGAGAGCGTCGAGATGATGGCGCTGCCCGGCGCGACGATTTCCGGCTTGCTGATGCCGTCACGCGTCGGGCCGATGTTCGAGAACGAGCAGATCGCACCCGTGCCGACCGCCGTCGTGCCCGTGTAGTTGTAGGTCGAACCGGTGCAGGACACCCAGTTGTAGCGGCTCTGGAAGGCGCCGACCGTGACGACGTTCCGGGCGCACGCCGTCTCCGACACCAGGTGGTCGTTGGCGTTCTTGAGCGAGAAGTTCACGACCAGCGACGTGGTGCTGACATAATCCTTGTACATGTCGACGCGAGTCGTCGAGCCGGCCTGATAGGTCGGCGTGCAGTAGACGGTCCACACGCCGGTGATACCGCCCGTGCCGGTGCCGCTCGCCTGCAGGATCAGGTAGATCTCGCGCGCGCCGTTGGACGACGTGCTGATGCCGTTCTCAATGTACACGCGGCCGTTGACACCCGTGTTGTTGGTGGGCCAGCCGGTCGCCGGACTCTGCACACCGTACGAAGTCCCCGGGGCGAGCGTGATGATCAGGTTGCCCGGCGAGCGCAGCTTGACGGTCATGTTGTCCGGAGCGTTGTACCAGCCGTTGAACTCGACGCCACGGCCACTGGTCGTGCCGCCCGCCGAGATATTGAACTTCATGCTGTCGCCGGCGGCCGGAACGACCATGCCGCCGTGGATGAACGTGGTCGTGGAGGCATCGTTGCCCGCCGCCACGCAGATCACGCGGCCGGGACCCGAGAGTGCGTCCAGGCCCGTCTCCAACGGAGAGCTGCCGTCGTGCGGCCCGTACTGGCTGCCCAGCGACAGGTTCACGACCGAGTTCACACCCAGCGCGGTGGCCTTCTGGAAGATGTAGTTCACGCCGTCGAGGATGTCCGTGTCGTAGAACGTGGTCGCGACCATGGCGATGTCGGCCTTGGGCGCCATGCCGGCGTACAAGTAGGGGCTCGTGGTGCTCTTGCTGCCATCGCCCGCGATGATGCCCATGACGTGCGAGCCGTGGCCGACATTGGTGGCGCCGTCGGTCTCGGTGCACAGGCCGCCGTCGATGTCCGACTTGAGCCACTCGTGACCAATGGCGAAGCCCGAGGGCGGCACCACGCTCGCGGTGTTGTTCTGGTCCCACAGGTACAGGATGCGGCTCAGGCCGGCCGGATCCTGGAAGTCGCCGTGGTGGATGTCGATGCCGGAGTCCACGTCACCGACGAGCACGCCGGCGCCGTTGAACCCGGCGAACGCGGGCCCCGCGCCGCGCAGCGCGCCGGCACCCGTCAGCGGAATGCTGATGTTGTTGCTCTGCTCGCACAGTACGGCGGCACGGATCTGGCTCACGTCGGTGCGCAGCGCGAGCTGGTCGATCACGCCGGCCGGCACGTACGCCGTGCAGACGCCCGGCAGGAACGTACGCACGGTGACACCCATGGCTTCCAGATCGGCGCGGCTGACCGAGCCGGTGATGAACACGTTGAGATCCCCGACGTCCGACACCGACATGCGGTTCGCACGCAGGGTCTGCACGGAAGCTCCCGCGCGCAACTGGGCGAGCGCGGCGCGGGCGTGGGGATCCAGCTTGCTGGACGCGGCAAGAGCGGCGGACGCGAGCAGGAGCAGCGCGAGAGCTGAACCCAGTGTAATGAAACGTCGCACGATGGCCTCCGAGAGCGGATGGGGATGGGGAACCGGTGAGTGGCCTGGACGAATTAGCCGCCCGCCTGGAGAAGCGCTCCACTCGAGATCCACGGACGGAAACACTGCGACTTGCTCGTGTCGCTTCCGTGCCTGTGGTGGGCAGCAGCCGCTGATCCAGCAGACGGGACGCCATTCGTCAGAGACTATTCTGCGGGTCTCTGGCAGCGGCGTCAACGAATTGTTCAGATGTCAAATGTGCAGTACTCCCTAACTCAGGCCGTTTCCGTCCCCCCTCCCCGACCGGCAGGTGCGGCTCGCGCACGGCCCGGGCCTGCCCCAAGCTTGGCCCGGGCTACCGCGCCAGCACGACCCGGGTGTGCTCCTGGGTCGGCCCGCTCACACGGCGTACGAAATACAACCCACCCGGCAACGCGTGATCCCCGGCGTCGCCACCTGACCACCCGAGGGCGCCCACCCCCGCCGGGACGTCGGCGTGATAGCGCAGCCTGCCTGCGACGTCGAAGACATCCACGCTGCTCGGCACGCTGGAAGGCTCCCAGCGGAAGTCAACGCCGCCGCGCGCGGGGTTCGGCTGCACCGTGAACCGCCTGGCTTCCCCGGCTGCTGCCGGGACGCCGGCCGCGACCGTGCATCCCTGACCCAGCGCGCCAATGAGCCCGCACTCCGCCGGCGCCAGCAGCGCCGAGGTGGAAGCGAGCGAGACGTTGTCCGCCGGCAGGTTGCAGAACAGCGGATTGACCGTCAGGTCCGAGGCCCCGGCCGAAACGCCGGACGTCGCTCCCTGGATGTTCCCATACCAGTCGTTGCACGAGACCAGTGGCGTCCCCGTGCCGGTCCACAGCAGCCCGTAGCCACCGTTGCCGTAGGAGATGTTGTTGCTGGACTCGGCACCGCTCAGCTGCAGGCCGGAACCCCCGTTCAGGTACACGGTGTTGTGCCGCGCCTCGGGCGCCACGATTCCGCTCCCGCCCGAGCGGCCGACCACGTTCGACTCGACGGAGCCGTTCGCGCGGATGCCGTCGCCACCTGCGCTGAGCACGGTGTTGCCGCTCACGGTCCAGCCACTCCCGCCCCAAATGCCGTGCGAGCCGCTGGCGTGGATGACGTTGTTGGTGATGGTCGCCCACGATTCGGCGCTTGCGTGGATGCCGAACGCGCTCACGCTGTCCACCTGGTTTCCGGTGATGGCGCCCCTGCCCGAAGATGTCAGGCGAATCCGTTCCCGCAGCGCCGCACGATATTGCCGGTGAAGGTCGGATTCGAGTTGTAGGCTGGCTTGTTCACGAACCCGCTCCCGCCGCAGTCCTGCGCGACATTCCCCGAGGCCGTGCCCAACATCACCGTGTACCCGGTCGTGACCCCGACGACCGTGTTGCCGGTCATCAGGCCGTACGTGTCATTGGAAGTGATCAGCAGGCCGTCGGTGCTCGGGCCGATCACCAGGTTGTCGCGAAGGAGTGCACCGTTGCCGCCGTTGCTCGCAACCGTCGCCCTTCCCTTCCACACCATGTTGCCGCTGAAGTCCGTGAAGTAGGCCCAGACGAAGACGTTACCCGTGATCACGCAGCTGCGGATCTTGATGGCGTCGTCAGGGCCGCTGCAGCCGTTGGTCGTGAAGCCGCCGTCCAGCCTGCAGCCCTCGATCGTGGTGATCCCGGAACGCCCGGAGACATTGGTCTGCGTCACCGCACCCGAGAAGTGGAATCCGCGCACGTAGACGACCGGGTCGTCCGTCGAGTTGCGCACGATGCTCATTCCGGCGACGAGCGGAATCGGCGTCGGCATCCTGGGGTCCGTCGTAGGTTCAGGAAGCAGCGTCATCGTGCGCTGAAGGGTGACGGTCTCGGAGTAGCTCCCCGTCCCGACGTACACGAGCGTGGCCCCCGAGTTGATGGCCCCCTGGATCGTGGCGTAATCCCCGGGAACGTGAACGGTCTGGGCGCTCGCGCTGGCTGCGGCGGAAACCAGGACGAACGCGGTCAGCATCCAGCAGGTCGGGCGGCGCATGCGGCTTCTCCTGTGGTGAGCGCTTGCCGGCCCTGAAGGTGGGGGGAACACCCCGGGACCCGGCAACATGGCGGGGCAGATCGGCTGGGCCGGGGGGGGTGTCGACCGACCTCAACAGCAGCCGCGGCCAACGAGCGAAACGGCGCCCGCACGGCAACCGATGATCCCACCGCTGCGCGCGAGCCTGCAAGAACGCGTCTGCGGGTGAGAGGCGGGACGCCGTGCGCGCCGCCCTACTCCTCGTCGTCGCGGATCGCCAGCGCCCTGCGGATGGTCTCTCCGTCGAAGCCCCGCCGCGCGAGCAGCCCGTAGAGCCGCTGCTGGCGCACGCGCGGCTCCAGGGATGCGTAGCGGCGCTGCGCCTGGACGATGACCCGCCGTGCCGTGGCGACCTCGTCGGCAGCGCCGCCCTCGCGCTGCTCCAGAATCGCGCGCGCGGCGTCGATCGCTTCGTCGCCCACACCGCGGCCGCGCAGCTCCTGGCGCAGGCGCGTCCAGCCCGTGGGACGCCGGCCCCAGCGTCCGGCGAGGTACGCCCGCGCGTACTCGGTGTCGTCCACGAGCCCCACGCGCTCCAGGCGCTCGAGCACCTCTTCGACGGTGCCCGCGGCGAAACCCCTCTCGCCCAGCCGGCGGGCGAGATCCGAGCGCGTGCGGCGCGTGCGCTCGAGCAGCTTGAGCGCGGCCTCGCGCGCGGCGTCGGGGTCGGTGATCGGCTCGGCGTCGGGGTCGCGGCGGGTGCGTGTGCGAATCACCAGATCCCCGGCACGAGCCGTGCTGTGCGGGCCATGTAGACGCGGTAGC
>CAIXRL010000038.1 GCA_903921835.1 Candidatus Eiseniibacteriota bacterium
GCTCGTGCTCGGCAAGGGCCTCTCTGCCGGGATCCGCACGCTGTCGCAGGCCATCGTCGTCTACGGCCTGTCGCTGCTGCTCGGGGTGAAGCTCGACGGGAGCCCCCTCGCGCTGCTCAACGTCCTGGTCATCGTCGTGCTGGCCGCGACGCTGTTCGCGACGTTCTCGCTCATCATCGCGTGCATCGTGAAGACGCGTGAGCGCTTCATGGGTGTCGGCCAGGTGCTCACGATGCCGCTCTTCTTCGCGAGCAACGCGATCTACCCCACGGCCATCATGCCCGGCTGGCTGAAGGTCGTCTCGCACATGAACCCCCTGACCTACGTCGTCGACGCCCTGCGCACCTGCATGCTCGCCAGCAGCACGAGCAGTTTCGGCCTGGCGCACGACTATGCCGTCATCGTCCTGACCACGGCCGTCCTGCTCTTCATTGCCTCCCGGCTGTATCCCCGGCTCGCGTCGTAGGGCGCAGGCCAGAAAAGGCAGCTCGCATCATGTCGACACCGACCCTGTTCTCGCCCGTCCGTTTTGGCGCCGTGGAAGCGCCCAACCGCATCGTGATGGCTCCGATGACCCGCATGCGCGCGGGCCCCGGCCGGGTCCCGACACCGCTGATGGCGGACTACTACGCGCAGCGCGCGGGCGCGGGCCTGATCGTCACGGAAGCCACCGCCGTGTCGCAGCAGGGCACCGGGTGCCCCGACACGCCGGGCATCTACACCGACGAGCAGGTCGCGGGCTGGCGTGTGGTCACGGACGCCGTGCACCATGCCCGGGGCCGGATCTTCCTCCAGCTCTGGCACATGGGCCGCGTCTCCCACCCGAGCTTCCAGTCGGACGGCGGCCTGCCGGTCGCGCCCAGCGCCATCGCGCCGCAGTCGGGCCAGGTCCTCACCGACACCGGCATGCAGCCGTACGTCACGCCACGCGCCCTGGAGCGCGACGAGCTCGCGGGCATCGTCATGCAGTTTGTCAACGCTGCCCAGCGCGCCATGATGGCCGGATTCGACGGCGTCGAGATCCACAACGCCAACGGCTACCTGCTGGACCAGTTCCTCCGCGACGGCAGCAACCACCGCACCGACGACTACGGCGGCTCCGTGCGGAACCGCGCCCGGCTCACGCTGGAGGTGACCGAGGCCGTGAGCCGGGTGTGCGGTGCCGATCGCGTGGGCATCCGCTTCTCGCCGGGAGGCACGTTCAACGACATGCGTGACCAGGCTCCGCTGGCGACCTTCCGCTATGCGCTCCAGGAGCTGAACCGACTTCACCTCGCTTACGCGCACGTCATCACGTCGACGCCGGACGACCTGCGTCATGGCGCCGTGGCGGTGTCCCTCATGGCACTGCGCCACGAGTTCCAGGGCCCGTTCGTCGTCGCCAACGGTTTCACGCGCGCAACGGCAACGCAGGCTCTGGTGGAGAACGTCGCCGACGCGGTGGCGTTCGGGCGCCTGTTCATCGCGAATCCCGACCTGCCCGGGCGGTTCCGGGTGAAGGGGCCGCTCAACACGCCCGACGAGGGGACGTTCTACGGCGGAAACGCCATCGGCTACACCGACTACCCGGCGCTGGGGACCGAACTGGCGCACGCGTTCGGGCCGGATGGATCGCGGCCATCATGACGTCGGAGCTGCGCGGCTGGTATGCCGCCCTGCACAAGCCGTCGTGGACCCCGCCGGCGTGGCTGTTCGGGCCCGCCTGGACGGTGCTCTACATCTCCATGGCCGTGGCGGCGTGGCGGGTCTGGCGCGAGGGAGGCTGGAGGCCGCACCGTGTCGCGCTCGGGCTGTTCCTCCTCCAGCTCATGTTCAATGGCCTCTGGTCGCCGCTCTTCTTCGGCCTGCACCGCCCGGGGCTATCGCTCGTGGACAGCGTCCTGATCTGGCTCGCGCTGCTGGCGACCCTGGTTGCGTTCTGGCGGGTCAGCCCGCCCGCGGGTGCCCTGCTGGTGCCCTACCTGGCGTGGGTCACCTTCGCGACGGCGCTCAACTTCACGATCTGGCGACTGAACCGCTGAGCCGCTGCCCCGGCCTGGCGACTGCGGCCACGACGGACGACTGCATGGTTGAAAGGTGACCCTCATGCGCACCACGAAGGCTGCGACATCCGCCCCGACGCTGCCTCCCACGCTGTTGCGGAAGATGGATGCCTACTGGCGTGCGGCGAACTATCTCTCCGTCGGGCAGATCTACCTGCTCGACAATCCCCTGCTCAGGCGCACGCTGACGCTGGACCACATCAAGCCACGCCTGCTCGGGCACTGGGGCACGGCCCCCGGCCTGAACTTCGTGTACGTGCACCTGAACCGCGTCATCCGCGAGCACGACCTGAACGTGATCTTCGTCGCAGGGCCGGGGCACGGCGGGCCGGGGATCGTGGCCAATACCTATCTCGAGGGCACCTACAGCGAGGTGTACCCCCACGTCACGCGGGACGAAGACGGGATGAAGCACCTGTTCAGGCAGTTCTCGTTCCCAGGGGGCATCCCGAGCCACGTAGCGCCCGGGACCCCGGGATCGATTCATGAAGGGGGCGAGCTGGGCTACTCGCTCTCGCACGCCTACGGTGCGGCCTTCGACAATCCCGACCTGCTGGTGGCCTGCGTCGTGGGCGACGGCGAGGCGGAGACCGGCCCGCTCGCCACGAGCTGGCATTCGAACAAGTTCCTCAACCCCGTTCGCGATGGCGCCGTGCTGCCGATCCTGCACCTGAACGGGTACAAGATCGCCGGCCCCACGATGCTCGCGCGCATTCCGCGTGACGAGCTGGAAGCACTCTTCCGCGGCTACGGCTACGCGCCCCATTTCGTCGAGGGCGACGATCCGCTGGTGATGCACCAGCTCATGGCCGCAACGCTCGACACCGTGATCGGCGAGATCAGGGCCATCCAGCTCGACGCGAGGGAGAGTGGATTCCGGGTGCGTCCGCGTTGGCCCATGATCGTCCTGCGTTCACCGAAGGGCTGGACCGGTCCGAAGGACGTGGACGGTCTTCCGGTCGAGGGCACATTCCGCGCCCACCAGGTGCCGATGGGAGAGCTGAGCAATCCGGCCCATCTGACGCTCCTCGAAGAGTGGATGAAGAGCTATCACCCGGAGACGCTGTTCAACATTGCGGGCCAGCTGCTTCCCGAACTCGCCGAGCTGGCGCCGAAGGGCGACCGCCGCATGAGCGCCAATCCGCACGCCAACGGCGGCCTGCTCCTGCGCGACCTGAAACTGCCGGACTTCCGCGACTATGCGGTGGCGGTGCCGCGACCCGGCGCCGTGGACGCCGAGGCCACCCGCGTCCAGGGCCAGTTCCTCCGCGGCCTGATCGAGTTCAACCCGGACAACTTCCGTGTCTTCAGCCCGGACGAGACCAGCTCCAACCGCTGGGGCGACCTGTTCGAAGTGACGAACCGCTGCTCGACGGCAACGATCCTCCCGGGTGACGACCACGTCGCGCCGGACGGACGCGTGATGGAGATGCTGAGCGAGCACCAGTGCGAAGGCTGGCTCGAGGGCTATCTCCTCACCGGCCGTCACGGCTTCTTCTCCTGCTACGAGGCGTTCATCCACATCGTCGACTCGATGTTCAACCAGCACGCCAAGTGGCTCAAGATGGCGGGGCAGGTTCCGTGGCGGCGGCCGATCGCATCGCTGAACTACCTGCTCTCCTCACACGTGTGGCGGCAGGATCATAACGGTTTCAGCCACCAGGACCCCGGTTTCATCGATCACGTGGTCAACAAGAAGGCCGAGAGCATTCGGGTCTATCTGCCGCCCGATGCGAACACGCTGCTTTCCGTGACGGATCACTGCCTGCGGAGCCGCAACTACGTGAACGTGATCGTGGCCGGCAAGCAGCCGGAGGCGCAATGGCTCGACATGGAAACCGCCATCGAGCACTGCACCGCCGGCATCGGTATCTGGCCATGGGCGAGCAACGACCAGGGCGGGGAGCCGGACGTCGTGATGGCGTGCTGCGGCGACGTTCCCACCCTGGAGACCCTCGCGGCCGTCCAGTGGCTGCGGGAAAGCATCCCCGACCTGAAGATCCGGGTCATCAACGTGGTGGACCTGATGAAACTCCAGCCCGAGAGCGAGCATCCGCACGGCCTGAGCGATACCGACTTCGACGGGCTCTTCACCACGGACAAGCCGATCATCTTCGCGTTCCACGGCTATCCGACCCTGGTCCACCGGCTCGCGTATCGCCGCACGAACCACGCGAACCTGCACGTGCGCGGGTACAAGGAAGAGGGCACGACCACGACCCCGTTCGACATGGTGGTGTTGAACGATCTGGACCGCTACCACCTCGCCGGCGACGTGATCGATCGCGTCCCGCGACTGGGGGCGCGGGCGGCATACGCCAAGCAGATCCTCCGCGACAAGCTGCTCGAGCACAGGCAGTACATCGCCGAACACGGCGAGGACATGCCCGAGATCCGCGAATGGAAGTGGAGCCCGGCCCAGCCGGGCAGCCCGGCGCAGGCCTGATGGCCTCGCTGGGTGCGCGCACGGCGACGTCGCCGGGCTGGAGCATGTGATGCCGCCACGAGTCGTTCTCGTCCGTCACGGTGAGACCGCATGGACTCTCACCGGACAGCACACCGGCCGGACTGACCTTCCGCCCTCGGAACGCGGAGAGCGGGAGGCGGGCCGGCTGGAGAGGCGATTGCGCGGCGCGGGCTTCGTGAAGGTGCTCATCAGCCCGCTCCAGCGCGCACGACGGACCAGCAAGCTGGCCGGCTTTGGCCCCATCGCGGTGGTCGAGCCGGATCTGGCGGAGTGGTGCTACGGACAGTATGAGGGCAGGCGCACGGCCGAGATCCACGAGACGCGTCCGGGCCGGGACCTGTTCCGTGACGGCTGTCCGGAGGGCGAGAACCTGGACGACGTTTGCGCGCGCGCCGACCGTCTGATCGCGCGCTTCCGGCAGAGTGCAGCGGACGTGCTCCTGTTCGCACACCAGGACATCCTGCGCGTCCTCGCCGTGCGCTGGGTCGGACTGCCCGCGGCTGCCGCGCAGGCCCTTGTTCTCGCGACCGCTTCCGTGAGCACCCTGGGGTTCGAACATGGCTGTGACCGACCGGTGATCCTGCACTGGAACGACGACCGGCACCTGGTGGGCGACGAGGGTGCCGACCGCTGAGCCAAACCAGGCGGAGGGTCCCGGTGGTGCTCTGCCGGGAGCGGGCGCCCCCGGCCCGCAGCACCGCCCGCCCGCCGGCCATGATGCAGAGCGACGATGAAGCGACGATGAAACATCGACAGCGTGCCCCGTTTGCGCTACCACTCGTCTCATCATGGACCATGCGGCCACAGACCTGCCCGAGGAGGCGAAGCAGGCGCTCCTGCGTCTCCTCGACGACGTCCCCGACGATCAGGTGCTCGAGTTTGCCAGGGGGCGGGTGGCGCTGCTGGCGGGGTTGCGTCCCGTCCGGGGCAACGTCGGTGTCATCCGCGACCGGATGCGTGCCGGCCTCGCGCGCGGCCGGCAGATCGAGGAGCCACTGCGGGCGCTGCTCGCGAACAACAGCCTGCAGCAGAGCTTCGCCGTCGTGCTCTCGGAGGAGGCCATTCGCGAGGCGCTTGCCGATTTCGCGACCTGGTTCGGCGACTCGCACTTCGCGGCAGCGCTGCTGCTCGACGATCGCCCCGCGGTGCGCAAGCTGGCCCTGGAGTACTTCCAGGGCCGGGGCGAGGGAGTCTCGCCGGCCACGAGCGCCGAGCGGGCCCGGGCAGCCCTCGATCTGCAGGCCACATTCGCGCCATTCCTTGGGCACCTTGCGGGGCTCGAGGCGCGGGCGTTCGAACCGCTGGCGTCGGCTGGTGGAGAGCTGCAGCGCGAGAGCAAGCGCCTGGCGGGCGAGTTGCAAGAAGCCCGCGAGGAACTGAATCGCACGCAGCGCCAGGCGGCGCGCGCGGAGAAGGCGGCGTCGCTCGCGCTGGAGAGGCTGCGCGGCGAGAAGGCCGCGCTGGAGCTGGAAGCGGGCTCCTCCAAGGAGCGCGCCCGTACGGCGGCGGAAGAGAAGCGAAACGTGGAGCGCGAGGTGGCCGGGCTGCGGCAGGAGCTCGACCGGCTCGTGAACGATCGCCTCCAGGCAGAGCTGTCCGCGCGGCTGCGGCCCTGGCTCGAGCCGGTGTGCTCGCTCGCGGAAGCCGTGCGGGCCGTCGCGGATGGCGCGGGTGGCGAGGCGGACGTGCTGGTGCGCGCGGAGGCCGCGCTGAAGCGCCAGGCCGCCGTCGATCTGCACTACGGCAACCGCGCCGGGCTCCAGCGCCGCCTGGCGGCCCTCGAGTCCGTGCGCGTGAATGTCGGCTCCGCCAGGCGCGAGGCGCTCAATCCGCTGCCGGAGGTTGAGGACCTGGTCGCGGAACTGGAGCGCGAGATCCGGACGTCACGCGCGCGTCTGGCACTTCCGGAGGCTCCCTGTGGCCTCGAGGAGACCCTGATCCGAATCAACGCGCTCGGCTCGCTCGACGAGCTGGAGGAGTTCCGCCAGTTCCTCGACACAGCCGCCGACCTGCGCGCCTGGAACCATGGCGACCAGCGCACGCTCTACGAGAAGCTCGACCGGCAGTTCAGTCGCCTGCTGGAGCCACACCTTGCCGGGGAGCGGAAGCCGCCGGCTCCCCTGGCCCCGCTGGCCGCGTTGCGACAGGCGCTGGCGCGCGACCAGGAGTTTTTGCTGCTCGTCGACGGACACAACGTCCTGCCCGACTTCTTCGCTTCGCTCTACGAGGAGGGCCGGCCCGGCCAGAAGGCTCGCGAGGGGCTGACCGACGAACTGGTCCGCATGTTCGCCAGGAGCCGGAAGGCGCGGGCGCGGCTCTATTTCGACAGCGATGATCCCACGCAATCCGAGCCGTCCGCGCAGGTGGTGGTCCTGTTTTCGGGGGGCATGGGCAGGGATCGCGCGGACAACGCCATCCTGGCGGACCTGGAACGCTACTCGGCGGTTTCCGAGGGGACGCCACGCTTCGTCGTGAGCAGCGACAGGGAACTCGTCCGCCAGGCGCGCGAGCTGGGGGCGCTGACGATGCGTTCGGCCGAGTTCGCCGTGCTCCTGGGCAGGTCCGGCGGACGATCCGCGGCCGCTGGCTGACGCCGGGGGCGGTATCCCGGTGGAGACCCTCCGACTTGATCGGCGCCGACCGTAGTGAGCATATGACCGTAACACGCGGAGAATGTGCAACCATGTCCAGGCCGTTCTGCTCACGACGCATCGCCGGTCGACCGGTCGTTTCGATCTTCAAGCCGGCCGGCGTACCGCTGCGCGAACTCGAGGAGGTCGTCATGACCCTCGACGAGTTCGAGGCGATCCGGCTGGCCGACCTCGACGGCCGGTACCAGGAGCAGGCCGCAGGGCAGATGGGGGTCTCGAGGGCAACGTTCAGCCGCATCGTGGACTCGGCGCATCGCAAGATCGCAGATGCCGTGGTCCACGGGAAGGTGCTTCGCATCGAGGGTGGTCCCGTGCACCTGGGAGCGCCGCAATGTTGCCGCCTGCACGACCTGCGACCCAGGTGAATGGAGAACAGAGATGAACGTCTGCATCCCCGTCAACGAAGACATTGGCCTGCGGAGCCCGGTCTGCGCGCACCTCGGGTCGGCGCCCATGTTCCTGATGGTGGACACCGGGAGCGAGGCATGCCGCGCGATCTCGAACGACCACCAGCACCATGAACACGGCACGTGCTCGCCGCTGGCGGCGCTCGTGGGTGAAAACATCGACCTGATGATCGTCGCCGGGATCGGGCAGGGTGCCATGAACAAGCTCGTCGCCGCGGGCATCCGGGTCTGCCTCACCGAGGGACCGACCGTCGCCGAGGTGATGAGCGCGTTCCGCGCGGGCACGCTGCGCGCGGTGCCGCCGGACATGGTCTGTTGCAACCACGGACACGCCGGGCACTGAGTGCGATGCCGCCGCCTGCCGTGGACCGCGCCCCGGACCGTGGTGAGGCGGCGCTTGCCGCCCGGGTGATCGGCGTCATCCGCTCGCCGTTCACCTCGGCGGCCGGAACTCCCATCCATCCAGCCTGCGCTGGCGGAACTGCGGGCGAGGTGATCGTCGCGGAGCCGTACGGCGCGGCACTCGAAGACATCGAGGGCTTCGAGCGGGTGTGGTTGATCTACTGGATGGACCGGGCGGAAGCGTTCCGGGCAGGCGTCATCCCGTATCGCGACACCCGCGAGCACGGGTTGTTCGCGACCCGCGCGCCCGTCCGGCCGAACCCGATCGGCCTTTCCGCCGTGCGATTGCTGGGCCGCGACGGTTGTACACTCCGAGTCGCCGACCTCGACATCCTCGACGGCACGCCGTTGCTGGACATCAAGCCGTACGTGCCGGAGTTTGATGCTCATCCACATTCGCGGGCGGGCTGGTTCGATGAAACCAGCACGGACCGGCGGGTGGCGGATGGCCGGTTCCATGAGGAGCACGATTCGTAGAATGCAAACCCCGGTGGGCTCCCTGTTCCACCAGGACTGACACTTCAAGACCAACGCTTCCGGGCGGGGTCCGACGAGGATATCGAGATGACGAAGCTGACCCTGGACAAGCAGAAGACGGGATTCATGACGAAGCTGGTCCACGCCGGGGCGCCCGAGGATGCCTACGGCAGCGCCGTCACGCCGATCTACCAGACCTCGACCTTCAGCTTCAACAATGCGCAGGAGGGCGCGGACCGCTTTGCCGGGAAGGCGGAGGGCTACATCTACACGCGTCTGGGCAACCCGACGATCCACGCCCTGGAGGCGTGCATCGCAGAACTGGAACAGGGCGTCGCCGGCGTCGCCACCAGCTCGGGCATGGGGGCCGTCATGACGGCCTACATGGCGCTCCTGAACCAGGGCGCCCACGTGGTGAGCACGGCCTCGGTCTACGGACCCTCGCGCGGACTGCTCGACGATCACTTCGCACGCTTTGGCGTGTCGGCGACGTTCGTGGACACCTCGGACGCGAGCAACATCGAGAAGGCGTTGCGGCCCGAGACGCGCATCGTCTACATCGAGACGCCCTCGAACCCCAACATGCAGGTGACCGACCTTCGGGCCGCGGCCGCCATCGCGCACGCGCACGGCGCCCTGCTCGTCGTGGACAACACGTTCGCCTCGCCCTACCTGCAGCAACCGCTGCTCCTGGGCGCCGACGTGGTGCTGCACTCGGTCACCAAGTTCATCAACGGCCACGCCGACATCGTGGGCGGCATCCTGGTCGCGAAGGACCCCGTGCTGCTCAAGCGGTTGCGCTCGGTGATGATTGCGACAGGCTGCAACATGGACCCGCACCAGGCCTTCCTGGTCCATCGCGGCGTCAAGACGCTTGCGCTGCGGATGGAGCGTGCCCAGGCTTCGGCGATGCGCATTGCCACCTGGCTCGAGGCGCGGCCTGAGATCGCGTGGGTGCGCTACATCGGCCTGCCCTCGCACCCGCAGTACGAGATGGCGAAGAAGCAGATGAGCGGCCCCGGCGCCATGATCGCGTTCGAGCTCAAGGGCGGGTTCGCTGCGGGCGAGAAGCTGATGAACAGGGTGGAGCTGGCGATCCTGGCGGTCTCTCTGGGCGGCGTGGAAACGCTCATCGAGCACCCGGCGTCGATGACGCACGCGAAGATGGCTCCGGCCGAGCGGCTCAAGGCGGGCATCTCCGAGGGACTCGTGCGCTACTCCGTGGGCATCGAGGAGCCGGAAGACCTGATCGAGGACCTTCGGCAGGCGCTGGAGGGCTGATCGCGGCTGGCCGGCTTTCCAGGGCCGGCCAGCCGTCCCCGCTGGCGCGGCAACAGCGATAATCTGCGGCTCACCGGCTTGCTCCATTCCACGTTCCAGGGAGCTCCACCCATGGCATCGTCATCACCCGCAATCGTCGGCCTCGAGCCTGCGGCGCTCTGGGGCTATTTCGCAGGTCTGTCCCGCATCCCCCGTGAGTCGAAGCACGAGAAGGGGGCAGGGGACTACGTCGTCCGGATCGCGAAGGAACTGGGACTGGAGTACGGGCGCGACGCGGTCGGCAGCGTCGTGGTGCGCAAGCCGGCGTCGCCGGGGCGCGAGCACGTGCCCTCGGTGTGCCTGCAGGGTCACCTCGACATGGTGTGCGTCGCGCGGCCGGGCAAGCGCCACGATTTCGCGAAGGACCCCATAATGCTCGTGCGCGAGGGCGACGAGCTCGGCGCGGACGGCACCACGCTGGGTGCGGACAACGGCATCGCGGTCGCGACGTGCCTCGCGATCATGGCGGACCGCGCGCTGGTGCACGGTCCGCTCGAGCTGTTGTTCACGATCGACGAGGAGACCGGACTCACGGGCGCCCAGCGCCTGGGCCCGGGCATGCTCCGCAGCCGCACGCTGATCAACCTCGACTCCGAGGACGAGGGCGTGCTGTGCGTGGGCTGCGCGGGCGGGCGCGACACGACTGCCACGTGGGCGCTGGCCTGCGAGCCGGTACGCGCGGGCTGGACGGCGCTCGAGGTGCGCGTGACCGGCCTCAAGGGCGGGCACTCCGGCGTCGAGATCCACAAGGGCCGCGGCAACGCGATCAAGATGCTCGCCCGCGTGCTGGGCGCCCTGGCCCCGCTGGGCGCGCGCATCGCCCGCCTCGAAGGGGGCAGCAAGCGCAACGCCATTCCGGCCGAGGCCGCCGCGGTGGTGTGCGTGCCGAAGGCGAAGCTCGACGAGGCGCGCGCCCTGGTCGCCGTGACGCGGGACGTTCTGCGCGCCGAGATCGGGACGGTCGAGCCGGTTCTCGACGTGCTCGCGGGACCGGCGAAGTCGAAGCCCGCGCGCGTCTACCGGCGGGCGTTCCAGCGCCAGGTGCTGCGCACGCTCGCGGGCCTGCCCCACGGCGTGACCAAGATGAGCGCGGACATCCCGGGCCTCGTGGAGACGTCGACGAACGTGGCGGTGCTGCGCCAGACGCCGCGCAACCTGACGCTCGCGACGAGCCAGCGCAGCATGGTGGCGTCGGAGATCCACGAGATCATCGACGGCGTCACGGCGATCCTCGAACTGGGCGGCGCCACCGTGAGCGGCACGGACGCCTACCCCGGCTGGAAGCCGAACCTCGAGTCGAAGGTGCTCGAGACGGCGGTGCGCACGCACGCGGACCTCTACGGCAGCGAGCCGAAGGTGGAGGCGATCCACGCAGGTCTCGAGTGCGGCATCATCGGCGAGAAGTACCCGGGCATGGACATGGTCTCGCTCGGGCCGACCATCCACGGCGCGCACTCGCCCGACGAGCGCGTCGACATCCCGAGCGTCGCGCGCTACTGGGACTACCTGCTGGCGGTGCTGAAGAACATCGGATAGCGGGGCACGGCCGGTGTACTCTGGGACCGGCGCGGCGACCGCGCGCCGTCACCCGCTGCACGCGAGGCTCTTGCGACGGAGGTCGGTCATTTCGCGTCTCATGCCGCTGTTCTGGATCGCACTGGGCGCCGTCCCGGGCGCCTGGGGCCGCTACGCCGTCAACCGGTTCGCGGCGCAGTGGTTCGGCACCGCGTTTCCCTACGGCACGCTCATCGTGAACGTTGCCGGGTGCATCGTGATCGGCATCGTCGGGACCATGGTGACGGGGCGGCTCATCGACCGCCCCGAGGTGGTGCGCCTGGTGCTGATGGTCGGCTTCCTCGGCTCGCTGACGACGTTCTCGTCGTTCGCGTACGAGACGAACAGCCTGTTCACGGACGGCGCGTGGGTGCGGGCGCTGGCGAACATCGTGATCAGCGTGGCCGCGGGCCTCGCGGGCGTGCGCCTGGGCATCCTGCTGACGCCGAAGCTCGGGGGCCTGCTGTGAAGCTCGAGGGTGAGCAGGTGCTGCTGCGGATGCACATGAGCAACTTCGTGCGCTGGCACACGGGGCCGCTCTACGAGGCGCTGGTGGGCCGGGCGCGCCGGGAGCACCTCGCCGGCGCCACGGTGCTGTCCGGGATCTACGGCTACGTCGACCGCGGCCGCGTCCTGGGCGAGCACCCCAACGCGCTGCAGGTGGAACGGCCGGTCGTGGTCGAGATCGTGGACTGCGAGGAGGCGCTGCTCGGCTTCCTCGCGGCCGTGGAGCCCATGCTCGCGGGGCACCGGGTGCTCGTGACGCTGGAGCGCGCACACGTGGTGCACTATCGCGGCGGAGAGCGGGAGGCGGCGTCGTGATCCGGACCAGCCAGGGGACACTGCTGCGCATCTTCATCGGTGATTCCGACCGGCACGACGGGCAGCCGCTCCACAAGGTGATCGTGCAGCGCGCCCACGCGATGGGGCTCGCAGGGGCCACGGTGCTGCACGGGCCGCTCGGATTCGGGCGGCATTCGCGCCTGCACGCGGCCAGGCTGGCCGAGCTCGCGGGCGACCTGCCGGTCGTGATCGAGCTGGTGGACACCGAGAACGCGATCCAGCGCTTCATGCAGGAGGTGGACGTGCTCGTGCAGGAAGGGCTCGTCACGCTGGAGGCGGTGCGGATCGTGCGCTACGGCGGGCCGGATAAGACGGCGTAGCGGCAGCGGAAACGCCGCGGCTGCGCAACGCCGCATCGCCGAACGCTTCTCGTCGATTCAGGCCTGTGTTTCGTCCCGGTCGCCGCGCGTCAGTATCAGCCAGAGCCCGTAGGCGGTGAACACGACCGTGATGCCCGCGACGATCGCCATGGTCCACGCGGGGCTGAACGCGAAGCCCGGCTTCTGGGTGAAGTGCGCGAAGTCGATCAGGAAGTGCACGAGCACCAGCGGCCACAGGAGGCGCCTGCGCACCATCAGCGCGGCGAACGCGAAGCCGATGGCCGTGGCGTAGGCAACCTGCGCGAGCGCTTCGGGGCCGCTCTTGCCGGCCAGCACGTTGAGCGAGTGCGTGAGCCCGAACAGCACCGAGGGGATCAGCACGGCCCGCCAGGTGCCGAGTGACCTCAGGGCCGTGAACATCAGGCCGCGGAAGACGGCTTCCTCCACGAATCCCACCAGGAGCGTGAGCGCGAACACCATGAGCACGTGGCGCATGCTGCTCAGGTCGATCCCGGGGACCCAGTTGATCACCATCGGGATCAGCGGGACCAGGTACCAGAGCAGGTCGAGCCTCGAGCCCACGGCGCGGAAACCCGTCGCCTTCCACCACCGCATGCCGGTGAGCTGGAGCGCCACGATGACCGTGAGCGCGAGGTTGGCGATGCCGAACATCTGCAACGTGCTCAGGTGGCGAAGGTGCGCGATGGTTCCCGCGACCATGTAGACGGCGATCACCAGCAACTCGACCAGCGCGACGAATACGTACGGATGCCGCTCGCTGAATCCGGGCGCTTTCATGGGGTGCCTCGATCAGGGGAGGTGACGTCCAACTGGTACGTCGCCGAGGCTACACCTGCGGACGCGGCGGGGCCCGCAACGGTATCCGGCGGGATGTTCCGGGTTACTCCGCGTCCCCGCCCTGCAGCGCCTCCAGCTCCATCCAGCGCGCGTACGCCGCCTGCAGCTCGACTTCGATCTGCGCGAGCCGCTGCGTCGTCGGGACGACCTCGGCGGCTCGCGTGGCGTAGAAGCCGGGGGAGGCCATGAGGTCGAACAGCGCCTGCTTCTCCCCCTCGAGCCCCTCGATCCGCCCCGGCAGACCTGCCAGCTCGCGCTTCTCCTTGAAGCCGATCCCGCGCGGTTTCGCGGCCGGGCGATCGGCCCTCGGTTTCGCCGCTCTGGTGACCGGCGCGGGCTCGTCGGCCTTGCGCTGGCGCAGCCAGTCCTCGTAGCCGCCGACGTACTCGCGCCACAGGCCGTCGCCCTCGAAGACCAGCGTGGAGGTGACCACGTTGTCGAGGAACGCGCGGTCGTGCGAGACGACCAGCAGCGTGCCCTGGAACTCGATCAGGATGTCCTCGAGCAGCTCGAGCGTCTCGAGGTCGAGGTCGTTGGTGGGCTCGTCCAGCACGAGCACGTTGCACGGGCGCGACAGGATCATCGCGAGCTGCAGCCGGCGGCGCTCGCCGCCCGAGAGGCGCGTGATCGGGCCCTGGATCTGCTCGGGCGTGAACAGGAAGTCGCGCAGGTAGCCGACCACGTGGCGGTCGACGCCCCCGACCGCGATGGTCTCGCGGCCGCCGCCAACGTTCTCCATGACGGTCTTGCGGTCGTCGAGCACGTCGTGCAGCTGCTCGAAGTGCGCGACCTCGAGCTTCGTGCCCGCGGTGACCGTGCCCTGCAGGGGCGCCAGGTTGCCGAGCAGCACTTCGATGAGCGTCGTCTTGCCGCAGCCGTTGGGTCCCAGGATGCCGATGCGGTCGCCGCGCAGGAGCGTGGTGGTCAGGTCCCGCACGATGGGGGTGTCGCCGTAGCCGAACCCGACGCCCTTGCAGCGCAGCACGACACGGCCGGACTGCTCGGCCTCCTGCAGCTGCGCCTTCACGCGCCCCGGCTCGTCGCGCCGCGCGCTCCGCTCGCCCCTGAGCGCTTCCAGCGCGCGCACGCGGCCCTCGTTGCGCGTGCGGCGCGCCTTCACGCCGCGGCGCAGCCACGCCTCCTCCTGCGCCAGCTTCTTGTCGAACAGCGCGTCCTGCCCGGCCTCGACGCGCAGCTCCTCCTCGCGCTGGACCAGGTAGGCGTCGTAGCCGGCGCGGTAGCTGCGCACCTGGCCGCGGTCGAGGTCGAGGATGCGCGTGGCCAGGTTGCGCAGAAAGCTGCGGTCGTGCGTGACGAAGATGAGCGTGCCGCGCCGGCGCTGCAGCGTCTCCTCGAGATGCGTGATGGCGTCGATGTCGAGGTGGTTGGTCGGCTCGTCCAGGATGAGCAGGTCCGGATCGCGCACCAGCGCCGCCGCCAGCAGCACGCGGCGCTTGGAGCCCGCCGAGAGCGTTTCGATGCGCGCGTCCAGGTCCAGCAGCAGGTCGTGCGCGGCCTGGTCGATCTGCGTCTCGATCCTCCACGACGAATCGCTCGTCGTGACGCCGCAGACGTGGTGCAGGTAGTCGCGCACGGGCCCCGAAAGGTCTAGCGGCACGTCCTGCTGCAGGCTCGCCACGTGCAGCCCCTGCTGGCGCACGACGTCGCCTGCGTCCGGCGCCAGCGTGCCCTGCAGGATGCGCAGCAGCGTGGTCTTGCCGGCGCCGTTGCGGCCGAGCAGTCCGAGGCGCTCGCCCTCGTCGATCTGGAGGTTGGCGGAGTCCAGCAGCGCAGGCCCGGCAAAGGTGAGGCTCACGTCGTTCAGGCCAAGCAATGCCATCTTCGGACTCGTCTCCTGGAGGGAAGTGCCGCACGGCACGTCGCCGCGCCGTGTCGTGTGTCGGGCCGGGGAGTGGGCCTACGTGCTCGCGGCGTTCAGCATCGCGAGCCCCTTCGCGATCAGCTCCGCGTGGTTCTCGGGCACCTGCCCGCCCGGGGTGAGCTGGTGGACCAGCTCGGGCAGGATCTCCGCGATCGCCTCGCTCATCTCGTCGGCCGAGATGTTGAGCGGCGCCGCGATCGTGTCGAAGACGCCCTCGCCGAAGACGCGCACCAGATCCGCCTGCGCGATGGGTACGTTGGCTGCGGGGCCCACCCACGAGTCCGCCTGCGCGGCGAGCCCGTTGCTCCGCAGCGTCTCGAGCACGCCGTCTAGCCCGCCGTTGCGCTGGAGGAACGTGAGCGCCGCGGTCAGGTAGAGCCCACGGTGGTACGGCACGGTGCAGCCGATGGCGGTGAGGATCTCGCCCAGCGAGTTGAACTCCGCCCCGCGCGGGTTGCTCCCGAACACCGAGCCCACCACGTTGCCGAGGATGCCGCCGAACAGGCTCACCGAAACCTCCCAGGGTGAGGGAACATCCGCCCTGCCACGGGAGCCCGTGATTCGTGCGGGGCTCCACTGCTGCTAGGGTATACCAGCCCCGGCCTCCGCGCGCGGGGAACCCCCACCCGAGAGATCCCGAGGCCCGTCCTGGCGCTTGGCGCGACGATTCACCAGTTCAACGTGCAGTTGTCCCACGTCGACCGCGGGGTCTACGAAACGCTCGATCTGCGCGTGGCGCGCCACCCGTCCGAAACCGAGGACGCCCTGTGCGCACGCGTGCTGGCATTCTGCCTCGAGCAGCGCCAGGGGCTCGCGTTCTCGAAGGGGCTCGCGGAGCCCGACACGCCGGCGATCGAAGTGCGCGACCTGACAGGCAGGCTGGAGGCGTGGATCGAGGTGGGAGCGCCCGACGTGGCGCGGCTGCACCGCGCCAGCAAGGCGTCGCCGCGCGTGGCGGTGTACACGCACTACGGCGCGGAGCGCTACTGGGAGTCGCTCGCGGGCGCGCGCATCCACCGCGCCGAGGCGCTGGAGTTGTACGCGTTTGACCGGGAGTTGCTGGCCGCGCTGGTCGCGCGCCTGGAGCGGCGCATGACATTCGACCTGTCGGTCGCAGACGGCATGCTCTACCTGACGCTGGGCGACACGCTGCTCTCGGGCCCGGTCACGGCGCACCGGCTGGCGGGGTAGCGCGCGGGAGGGGCGCCCCGTGCGGCGCTCTTGGAGCGCCCGCGCGGATTGGCCACGAACGAACGCGCCCCGGGCCGCGCGTGGCGGCCCGGGGCGCTTGGATCGGATGAGGGCTATCTCAGCAGGATCACCCTGCGCATGTCGCGGATTCCGGGACCCGCCAACCTGACGAAGTACACGCCGGCTCCCA
>CAIXRL010000039.1 GCA_903921835.1 Candidatus Eiseniibacteriota bacterium
CGCACCGGCTCCGCGCACGAGCCGCCTCGCGCGTTCCGCGTGGTGGACGCGCCCGCGCCGTTCACGCTCGCGCACCCCGCCGCGCGCGAGCTGGGCGAGGACCGGCAGGTGGAGATGCTGCGCCGCGCCGACGCGGCCGCACGCGGGCACGACGGCCGCGTGCGCGAGGTCACTGTAAACCTGGCCACGGCGAGCAAGTCGTTCCTGCTCGCCAACACGGACGGCGTCTGGGCCGAGGACCGCACGTTCCTTTCGCGGCTCGTGGTCAGCGCGCTGGCGCTCGAGGGCGGCCAGCGACAGGAGGGCTACGCAGCCGGTGGCGGGTCGGTCGAGGCCTCGTACTTCGAGACGCAGCGCAGCCCGGAGACGGTCGCCGTGGAGGCCGCGGGCAGCGCGGTGCTGCTGCTGTCGGCGCGCGAGCCCGAGGCCGGCTCGTATCCCGTGGTGGTGAACAACGGCTGGGGTGGCGTCATGGTGCACGAGTGCTTCGGCCACAGCATGGAGGGCGACACGATCCGCAAGGGCAGCTCCATCCGCGGCTCGCAGATGGGCCAGCAGGTGGCGGCGAAGGGCGTGACGATCGTGGACTCGGGCCTCGTGCCGTATTCACGCGGCAGCTTCCGGGTGGACGACGAGGGCACGCCCGCGCAGCGCACCGTGCTGGTCGAGGACGGCGTGCTGGTGGGCTACCTGTGGGACCGGCTCAACGCCACGCTCACCGGGAACGCTCCCACGGGCAACGGCCGCCGCGCGTCGTACCGCAACCCGCCGCTGTGCCGGATGACGAACACGTACATCGAGCCGGGGCCGCACGCACCCGGGGCGCTGATCGAATCGGTGAAGCGCGGCCTGTACTGCAAGCGGCTCGGCGGCGGCTCCGTCAATCCCGCCGACGGCAACTTCTCGTTCCAGGTCACCGAGGGCTGGCAGATCGAGGACGGCAGGCTCACGCATCCCGTGCGCAACGCGACGCTGACCGGCAACGGCAACGACGCCATGCTGCGCATCGACGGCGTCGCGAACGACCTCGCGATCGACGGCACGACGGGCTCGTGCGGCAAGGACGGGCAGTGGAAGCCCGTCGGCGTCGGCCAGCCCACCGTGCGCTTCACGGGCATCACCGTGGGAGGAACCGCCGTATGAGCGCGCGCCACGCCACTCCCGCCGAACTGCTGCGCCACGCCGAACGCGCGCTCGACGCCGCGCAGCGCGCGGGCGCCCCGCTCGCCGACGCGTGCCTGGAAAGTTCGCACGCGTTCACCGTCCGCGTGCTGGGCGGCCGCATCGAGACGCTGCAGCAAAGCGGCGCGCTGGGGCTCGGCCTGCGCGTCGTGGTGAACGACGCGGTGGGCTTCTGCTCCGGCACCGACCTGTCGCCCGCGGGGATCGACGACCTGGCGCACCGCGCGGTGGCGCTCGCGCGGCACTCCACGCCGGACCCGGCCAACGGCGCGCCCACGATCGCGGAAGCCGGCGACGAAGCGAGCCTGGCACTGGACATCCTCGACCCCGGGGCAATCGAACTGCCGGTCGAGCGCAAGATCGACATGGCGATCGAGCTCGAGCGCATCGCGCTGTCGGTGGACCCGCGCATCCGCCGCTCGGACGGCTCGGCGGTGAGCAGCAGCGGCGGCGCGTTCGCCATCGCCAACTCGCACGGCCTGGCGCGCGCGTGGGAAGGCAGCAGCGTGAGCGCGTGGGTCGTCGCGCTGGCGGAGGACGAGGGCCGGCAGCAGACCGGTGTGTACGGCATGAGCAAGCGCCACCTCGCCGACTTCGAGTCCATGGAGTCGATCGGGCGCGAGGCCGCGCGCCGCGCGATCGCCCGCCTCGGCGGCCGCGCCGTGCCGACCGCGCGCGTGCCCGTGGTGATGAGCCCCGAGATCGCCGCCGCGTGGATCGCAGAGATGTACGACGCGTTCACAGGCGAGGCCGTGACCAAGCAGTCGTCGTGGCTCACCGGCAAGCTGGGCGAAGCAATCGCCTCGTCACTGGTGACGATCGTGGACGACGGCACCCTGGTGCGCGGGATGGGCTCGTCGCCGTACGACTGCGAGGGCCTGCGCACGCGGCGCAACGTGCTCGTGGACGCGGGGCGCTGCGCGATGTTCGCGTACGACTACTACAACGCGCGGCGCGCGAAGACCGCGCCCACCGGCAACGGCGTGCGCGGGTTCGCGAGCACGCCCGGCACGGGCTACCACAACCTGTTCATCGCCGCGGGCGAGAGCACGCCCGAAGCCATTCTGAAATCCGTGGACCGCGGCTTCTACCTGGACGACCAGGGCTCGTTCGGATTCAACGCCGTGACGGGCGACTACTCCTACCAGGCGCAGGGCTTCTGGATCGAGAAGGGCGAGAAGATCCACCCCGTCGAGGGCGTGACCGTGGCGGGGAGGTCGCTGGACATGCTCAAGGCCGTCGCCGCGGTCGGCAACGACCTCGAGTTCCGCTCGTCGGTGGCGAGTCCGACGCTGCTCATCTCGGAGATGACGGTCGGGGGGTGAGGGCGGTTGGTGCGCGCCCCATGGCGTGCAACGAGAACCCTCCGGCGCTACCGCAGCACGGCGACTCTCGTCGTCGTGCGCTGCGCGCCCGCGCGCAACTCGACCAGGTAGATCCCCGCACGCACGCTCTGGCCAGCGTCGCCGCTCAAGTTCCAGCGCGCCTCATGCGCGCCGGCGGCCATGGTGCCGCGGGCGAGCGTCGAGACGAGGCGTCCCGCGATGTCGAAGACGCACACGCTCACCGCTGCGCTTGCGGGCAGGCTGTACGTGATGCGGGCGGCGCTGAAGAGCGGGTTGGGTGAGGCGTGGAGTTGGAGTGCGGCAGGAACCATAGGTGCCGCAGTTTCGACCCCCGCCCACGGGAGCCCGCCCGTGTTCATCATCGCCGTCACCGTGTTCGAGCCTTGGTTCGCCACCGCCAAATCGGGCTTCCCGTCCCCGTTCAGGTCCCCGATCGCTACGGAGGCGGGATTGAACCCCGTGCCGTAGTCCGTCTTTACGCCAAACGCGCCGCTCCCCGTGCCCAGGAGCACCGAGACCGTGTTCGAGCCGTGGTTCGCAACCGCAAGGTCAGCTCGACCATCGTTGTTCAGGTCCCCGATCGCTACGGACCAGGGAGTGCTCCCCGTGCCGTAGTCCGTCTTTACGCCAAACGCGCCGCTCCCCGTGCCCAGGAGCACCGATACCGTGGCCGAGTAAGAGTTCGCCACCACAAGGTCGGAAAGACTGTCGCCGTTCAGGTAACCGATCGCTACGGAAAAGGGATAGCTCCCCGTGCCGTAGTCCGTCTTCGCGCCGAACGTGCCGCTCCCCGTGCCCAACAGCACCGACACTGTGTTCGAGACGTAGTTCGCCACCGCCAAATCGGGCTTCCCGTCCCCGTTCAGGTCCCCGATCGCTACGGAGGTGGGATTGAACCCCGTGCCGTAGTCCGTCTTCGCGCCGAACGTGCCGCTCCCCGTGCCCAACAGCACCGACACTGCGTTCGAGCCGTAGTTCGCCACCGCCAAATCGGGCTTCCCGTCCCCGTTCAGGTCCCCGATCGCTACGGACCGGGGAGTGCTCCCCGTGCCGTAGTCCGTCTTCGCGCCGAACGTGCCGCTCCCCGTGCCCAACAGCACCGACACTGTGTACGAGCCGTAGTTCGCCA
>CAIXRL010000040.1 GCA_903921835.1 Candidatus Eiseniibacteriota bacterium
TTCACGAACCGCCAGCCGAGAGTGCGAGATGTGCGTCAGCCGCAAGAAGATCGGCCGGCCGGACCCACCTTCGGTGGGTACCCCGGAATCGTGTTGCAGACACGATGAGGACAGCGGCCGGTCGAGCTTCGCAGCGGATGACGCGCAGATCGCGCTCGCAGGCCGCGGGCTCATGAATAATCCGGGCTAGGGCGTGCCTGTTGTATTGCCCACCCCAGTATCATGCGCTCGCGATCTTCGAGCACTCCGATGCCCTGCCACAGTACATTCCGCCGTCGCGTCACGTCCTTCGCGTTCCATCCCGCGTGCAGGGCCGTCTCCCCCGCGCTCCCTCGCCGCCGCGCCCGCCGCGCACCACGCGGAAGCAGCCGGCTCCCGGGAATACTTCACGACTGCCGAGGTCCCATGAACCTGCTCCGCGCCCGCCCCCGCTTCCTCGCCGCATGGAGTCATCTCGCCGCCTCGCTCGTGCTCGTCGCGGGCGCAGGTGCCGCCACGCTCACCGGCAGCCTGGTGGACCGCGACACGCACCGGCCCGTCGAGTTCGCGAGCGTGCGCCTGCTCGAAACCGGCAGGGCGCAGCGCAGCGACGCGTCGGGGCACTTCACGTTCTCGGCGCTCGCGCCGGGTTCGTACACGCTGTCCACACACCACATGGCCTATGCGGACATCGAGCGCCCCGTTCGCGTCGGGGAGCAGGGGGACAGCGTCGTCGTGCTGCTCGGCCCCGCGCTCTACCACACGGGCGAGATCGTCGTGCGCAGCACGCGCTCGGTCTCGCCCCTCGCTTCGACGCCGTGGGCGGCCGACGAGGCGAGCGAGGAGCAGATTCGTGAACTCCCGGCGATCACCATGTCCGAGGCGGTGGATCGCCTGCCGGGGCTGGCCCTGTCGCGCGACGGCGAATGGGAGACGGCGCTGTCCATCCGCGGGCTGGGCCGTTCGAACGTCGTGGCGCTCGTGGACAACACGCGCATCGAGACGTCCACCGACATCTCGGGCGGCCTGTCGCTCATCAACCCCCAGGACCTGGAACGGGTCGAGGTGATGAAGTCGTCCGGCTCGGTGCTGTTCGGCTCGGGCTCGCTGGGCGGCGCGGTGCAGATGGTGACGAGACGCGCGTCGTTCAGCGACCAGGAGCGCTTCGGCGCCGAATGGACGACCGGCGCGACCAGCGTGGACCGCGGGATCTCGCACTACGTCGCGGCCGAGCAGACGGGCGCGGGCCACGCGCTGCGCGTGAGCGGCGGCTTCCGCAACGCGTCGGTGACCCGCACGCCGATCGGCGAGATGCCGAACTCGCAGTTCCGCGACTACAGCGGCACCGCGTCGCTGGGCCTGCGCACGATCGGCGCGCAGTCCCTGACCGCGTCCTACCAGCGCATGCAGGCGGAGGACACGGGCATCCCCGGCGGAGCCGCGTTCACTCCGACCGCGAAGGTGACCTACCCGATGGCGCGCCGGGAGCTGTTCGGGCTCGACTACGCGATCCCGAACCTCTCCCGCTTCCTGCCGCTGGTCACGGCGCGACTCGCGCGCCAGGAGATCGCGCGCGACGTCGAGGTGGTCCAGACGCCGACGCTCACGCTCACGCCGCACGCCACCCACCTCACCCACAGCGGCCAGCTCGAGGCGCGCATTGCCCCCGGCGGAGAGCACCTGCTCATCGTCGGCGCGGAGCTGTGGCACCGCGGCGTCGAGAGCCTGCGCGAGAGGCGGTTCGCGACCACGCCGAGCAAGATCATCGGCGAGCGGCCCATCCCCCGGTCTGCTTACATGAGTGGAGGCATCTACGCGCAGGACGACTGGAGCGTGGTGCCGGACCGTGTCCGAGCGGTGTTCGGCGCGCGCTACGACCGCAGTCGCACGCACAACGACCAGACCCTCAATCCGGACTACCTCATCGTGGGCGGCGTGCTGCAGCCGCTGACCCTCGGAATCAACCAGGCACTCCAGGCGCCGTCCACGACCGCGTACGACCACTCGTGGAGCGCGAACACCGGCCTGCACGTCGCGGTGGCCCGGCACGTCGCGCTCTCTGTGCTGCTCGCGACCGCGTTTCGCTCGCCCTCGCTGGAGGAGCGCTACCAGTTCCTCGACCTGGGCAGCTCCCTGCACGTCGGCAATCCCGGCCTCAAGCCCGAGCAGAGCGTCTCGCTCAACGCCAGCGGCCAGCTGAACCTCGAGCGCACGCACTTCGAGGTGGACGCGTTCGGCAACAGGCTCACCGACCTGGTCGCCGAGATTCCCGGCACGTTCGAGGGCAGGAGGACCAACGTGTTCGTGAAGACGAACATCGGCAAGGCGCGGCTCTATGGCCTCGAGGCCTCCGGCGAGCAGCGCGTCGCTTCCGGCCTGGCGTTCAAGGGCTCGGTGGCGTACGTGCGCGGCGAGGACACCTACCACCACGCCAACCTGCCGCAGATCGCGCCGCTCACCGGCCAGGCCGAGCTCGCGTTCGACGCCTTCAAGCGCGGCACGCTGCGCCTGACGTGCACGGCCGCGCACACGCAGGGCAACCCCGCCGCGGGCGAGACGCGCACGCCGGGCTACGCGGACTTCGGCTGGAACTTCTCGAGCACGCCGCTCCCGCTGGGGGGCACGTCGGTCCGGCTGCGCGCCGGCATCGAAAACGTGTTCGACCGCGCCTACCGGCTGCACCTGTCCACGCTGCGCGGCCTCATCAACGAGGAGCCGGGGCGCAACTACTTCGTGTCGGCGACCTTCGCGCTGTAGGGCAGGAACGGGCCCGCCATGAACTGGATCCTGCTCGCCACGTGCTCCGCACTGCTCTCGGCCGCCGCCGCCGTGGCGCAGAAGCGCACGCTGTTCCGCATGCACGCGCTCGAGTTCTCGTTCCTGGTCTCGGCCGCGGTGCTGACGCTCTCGCTGTTCGTGCCGTTCACGACCAACGTGCTCGCGCTGCCCGGCCGCGCCATGACCGTGCTCGCGGTGAAGAGCGTGCTGGGCGGCGTCGCGTTCCTGCTGGTCATGATGGCGCTGGAGCGCAACGCGATCAGCAACGCGCTGCCGCTCATGGGCCTCACGCCCGCGGTCACCGCCCTGCTCGCGCTGCTGCTCCTGCACGAATCGCTCAGGCCCTGGCAGTGGTTCGGCCTGGCGCTCATGCTGGCCGGGACATGGGCGCTCGAGCTGGGCGCGCGCAAGCCGGCGCCGGGGACGCCCGAGGCGACGTTCGGGACCGGCAGGCACCGCCTGATGCTCGGCGCGCTGCTGCTGTTCGCGCTCTCCGCGGTGGCCGACCGCCTGCTGCTGGGCGGCATGCGCGTCCCGCCCAACGTCGTGCTCTTCCACCAGAACCTCATCTACTGCGTGATGTTCGGCGGGATGCTGCTCGTGCGCCGCAGACCGTTCGCCGAGCTGGCGCGCCGCGGCCGCGAACAGTGGGTGCTGGTGGTGGCGATCGCGGTGCTGACGCTGGGCTACCGCTTCTTCCAGCTGCAGGCGACGCGCGTCGGCCCGGTGGCGCTGGTACTCGCGGTCAAGCGCACGTCGATCGTCTACGCGTCCTTCTTCGGCGGCCGCATGTTCGCGGAAGAGCGGCTGGTCCCGCGCGTCGCCGGCGCGGCGCTCATCGTGGCGGCCGGCTTCCTCTTCCTGGGCCGGGAGTAGCGCACACCCGCCAGATCGCACCGCTGCGCGGCGCCAGCGCGACGCGGCCCGCCCCGTCCGCGTCCAGCGCGAATCCCCGCGCGGGCTCGAAGCCGGGCAACGCGAGCGGCTCAGCCCGGCGGCCGGCGAGCGACGGCATCCGCACGGAACAGTCGGCGGCGGTGACGCCCGCGTTGGCGGCGACGACCAGCGTCTCGCCGCCGGCGGTCGCGTCGTCCGCTCCGCCGCGCTCGAGCACGATCAGCCCGTCCGTCGCGGCCGCCACGCCCACGCGGTCGGAGCGCAGCGCCGGGTGCCCGGCACGCGCGGCGATCAGCGCACGCACGCACTCGCGCATCCCGTCGTCGCGCGAAGCTCCCGGGCGTGGGAACGCGCGGCGGCAGTCCGGGTCGCGCCGGCCCTGCATGCCGACCTCGTCGCCGTAGTACACGCACGGCGCGCCGGGCAGCGACATCTGCAGCAGCGTCGCGAGGCGGAACGCGGCCGCGTCGCCGCCCGCGATGGTGCGAAAGCGCGGCACGTCGTGGCTCGAGAGCAGGTTGAGCTGCGCCGCCACGTGCCCGGGCGGGTAGGCTGCGAGGGTCGCGCGCAACTCTGCGGCGAAGCCGGCCGCATCCAGCGGCTGCAACTCACGGCTGAAGTCGGGATGGAAGCCGAGCACGTCGCGATCGAGCACCGGACCAGCGGCGAAGGCGAGCAGCGCCTTCTGCAGCGGGTAGTTCATGAGCGCGTCGAACCCGTGGCCGGACACCCACTCCGGTGCGAAGTGCCAGATCTCGCCCACGAGGTAGGCTTCCGCGTTCACCGCGCGGCACCGGCGGCGGAACTCGGCCCAGAACGCCGGCTCGGCGATATCCTCCGGCACGTCGAGCCGCCAGCCGTCGATCCCGAAGCGCAGCCAGTGCTCGGCCACCCCGAAGAGGTACTCGCGCACGGGCGGGTGGCTGGTGTTGAGCTTGGGCAGTGCGGGCAGGTCCCACCACGCGGCGTAGCCGGTCTCGTGCTTCAGGTCACGCGCGTGGTCCGCAGCCGCGACCGCGCGACCGCGCCGACCCGGATAGGGCTGCAGGCCGTGGCCCGCGGCGAGCCGGGCGCGGTCGAGGTGGAACCAGTCCGCGTACGGCGAGGCGAGCCCGTTCTCCACCACGTGGTGGAACGGCCAGAAACCGCGCCCGGTGTGATTGAAAACCCCGTCGAGCACGATGCGCATGCCGCGCGCGTGCAGCGCGTCCACCAGCTCGCGCAACGCGGGCGTTCCGCCCAGCATCGGGTCCACCTCGAGGTAGTCGTACGTGTGATAGCGGTGGTTCGACGCGGAGCTGAAGATCGGCGTGAGGTAGAGCGCGGTCACGCCCAGGTCCGTGAGTTCGTCCAGGCGCTCGACGATGCCGAGCAGGTCGCCACCCTTGAACCCCGCGGGCGTCGGTGGCGTGTCCCACGGCTCGAGTGGGCCGGGCTTGGGCACGCGCGCGGAGGACGCGAAGCGGTCCGGGAAGACCTGGTAGAAGACGGCGTTGCGGACCCAGCCAGGGACCTGTGGTGTCATGGGCGCGACGGACTCCCGTGGTGAAGTGTCGACGGTGGCGTTGACGGGTGCCGCAACGCCGGGGCGGCGCGGCCAGGCGAATCAGCGTCTCAGCAGGGCCGCAGCACGCGGTCGGCCTGGGCCATCACCTGCACGGTCATCGCCATGTTGCCCACCTCGCCGATGCGCAGACGGTCGCGCACGCCGAGGTGATCCAGGCACGTGCCGCAGCTGGCGATGCGCGCGCCGCGCGCTTCGAGGGCGCGCAGGCTCTCGAGCACGGGGCTGCCCTCGGTGGTCATGCGGATGCCGTCGCTGACGCAGCCGACCAGGTCCACGCGCACGTCGGAGCGCGCGAGCTCGTCGAGGAACATCCCGAGCAGCTTGCGCCCGAGCGCGGGCTCGCCCGTGCCCATCATGTCGGAGTTGAGATAGAGAAAGGTCATCGTGAATCTCCCGGGAACTGGATTCCGTCTCGGCGCGGCGACCGCGACGAGCACGCGCGCGACCCTAGCACGGCCGGACGCGGAGCCGGAACGCGCAGGCGCGACGAAGCGGCCGAAATCGTGCTGCGCGACACGCACGTGGCGCTCGGTCGCTCCGGCCACCCGGCGGACAGGCCTCATGCGGCAACGCTCACCGCGGCGCCGGCAGCGCGCGCGGCGCGGTCGTCAGCGGTGGACACCCGCGGCCTCGCTGCCCGTGCGCTCCACGAACTCCGCGTACGAGCCGCCGTACTCGAACGGCGGCTGCGCGGGCTCGCCCGCGCCGTCCCCGGGCCGCAGCTCGAGCACGCGATTGCTCAGGCCCCGCAGGAACGTGCGGTCGTGGCTCACGAACAGCATCGTGCCCTCGAAGTCCCTGAGCGAATCCACCAGCATCTCCTTGGTCTCGAGGTCCAGGTGGTTGGTGGGCTCGTCGAGGATGAGAAAGTTGGGCGGGTCGCACAGCATGCGCGCCATCACGAGCCGCGTCTTCTCGCCGCCCGAGAGCACGCGGATGGGCTTGTCCACGTCGGTGCCCGAGAAGTGGAACGCACCGAGCAGGTTTCGCAGCGTGCCCTGGGTCTCCAGCGCGAAATCGTTCTGGAGCTGCTCGAACACCGTGAGCCGGGGATCCAGCAGTTCGAGCGCCTGCTGCGCGAAGTAACCCACCTTGAGGTTGGAGCCGAGGCGGACCGTGCCGGCATCGGGCTCCAGCACGCCCGCGATCATCTTGAGCAGCGTCGTCTTGCCGGCGCCGTTGCGTCCCATGACGCACCAGCGCTGCCGGCGCTGGATGTTGAAGTCGAAACCGTCGTAGATCACGCGCGCGCCGTACGCCTTCGAGACGCCGCGCAGCTGGACCACGTCCTCGCCCGAACGCTGCGGCGCGCGGAAGTGAA
>CAIXRL010000041.1 GCA_903921835.1 Candidatus Eiseniibacteriota bacterium
CGGGCACTGGTCGAGGCCGTCGCACACACCGTCGCCGTCGGAGTCGATGGAGCACCCCGTCGAGTCCACCTTGCAGCCCTTGGGCGTGTCGGGGCACTTGTCGAGGCCGTCGAAGACGCCGTCGCCGTCGGTGTCGATCGGGCAGCCCTTTGCGTCCACGAGCGCGCCCTTCGGCGTGCCGGGGCACTGGTCGAGACCGTCGCAGACACCGTCACCGTCCGAATCGATCGAGCAGCCCTTCGCGTCCACCTTGCAGCCCCGCGGCGTGTCGGGGCATTTGTCGATGCCATCGAAGACACCGTCGCCATCCGAATCGATCGGGCAGCCCTTCGCGTCCACCTTCGCGCCGAGCGGCGTATTGGGACACTGGTCGAGCCAGTTGCGCACGCCATCGAGGTCCTGGTCCTTGACGCGGCCCTTGTAGACCCACGTGAACGCCGCGGTGACCGCGACGTGCTGGCTGAACTGCGTTGCGTTCATCTCGCGGAACATCACGTCGCACGCCTGCAGTCGCAGGTACGCCCTCGGGTTGCCCGCGAGGTTGTAGCGCAGCCCCATGCCCAGGCTGGGCGCGCCCCGGCGCAATACGCCCTGCCCGTCGGCGAGCGAGCGGCCGAGCCCGAACCCGGTGAGAATGTACGGAGTCGAGTGCTCGGACGGATCGCGCAGCATCCAAAGGGCGTCGAGCGACGCGTACGACCAGTCGTGCTTCGGGTTGCCCTTCACATCGAGCTTCGACGGCGCGCGCAGCCACGCCGCCTCGAACGTGGTGTTGTCGGACCAGCGCCAGCCACCCGAAACGCCGAAGGCGGGCGCGGCCTTGATCTGGTCACGCGAATCGAAATCGTTGATGCCGGCAACGGCCGACACCTCGAACGGATGCCCCGCGACCTGGGCTCGCGCCGGAACGACGACAAGCGCGACCAGTGCGGCAGGCAGCAGCAGACGCCTCCAGCAGGACATGAGCGATCAACCTCCAGAACCCGGTACGGGTGACGAGGACACAGGCCCGTGCCACCGCGAGAGCACCGGAGAACCGGCGAGGCGGCGCGAGTGCGGCCCGAGAGAATGCATTGGAACGGGTTGGCCCGGCCTATTCATGAGCCCGCGGTTCATGAATAGCCGGGCTAGTGGTAGCATCCTGCTCCCCGCCGGTCAACGGCGGCGCGCCGGGGCGTCCGGCCCGCCCGCCCGGCGCCGATGGGAAGGCAGGCCGGTGACCCTGGACGAGCGACGCGCGCGGATCGCGCGGCACGAGGCGGACACGGACGGGATTCCGTTGGCGCGGGCGGGCCTTCCCGCCGGCCCGATGGCCGCCCCGCCGCCGCCGGGCAAGTGGAGCGCGTCTGCAATCTCGCATCCGCCGGCCGGCAGCGGGGCGCCGGGCGACTTCCGCCCGAGCAGGACGCGCCAGGGGGCGGGCGCGTGATCTGGCGGTGCGGCGGGAGGGACCGGCTGGCCGCGGGCCGGCCGCTCGTCATGGGCATCCTCAACGTGACGCCCGACTCGTTCTCGGACGGCGGGCGCTATGCGACGCCCGCGGCCGCCATCGAGCAGGGGCGCGCCCTCGCCGACGAGGGCGCCGACCTGCTCGACATCGGCGCCGAGAGCACGCGGCCGGGAGCGCAGAGCGTGCCGGCGGCGGAGCAGATCCGCCGGCTGGCGCCGGTGCTCGAGGGCCTGCGGGACCTGGTGATCTCCGTGGACACGGCCCATGCCGGGGTCGCCGCGTACGCGCTCGGCCGCGGCGCGGTGATCGTCAACGACGTCTCCGCGCTCTCCGATCCGGCCATGGCGGGCGTGGTCGCCGCCGCGGGTGCCGGAATCGTGCTCATGCACATGCGCGGCACGCCGCGCACCATGCAATCCGATCCGCACTACGACGACGTGGTCGCCACCGTCGAAGCCTTCCTGCGCGAGCGCCTCGCGGCCGCCACCGCCGCGGGCTTGGATCCCGAGTGCGTGGCGATCGATCCCGGCATCGGCTTCGGCAAGAGCGCAGGTCACAGCGTGGCGCTGCTCGCGGCCACCGCGCGGCTCGCGGCGATCGGCCGGCCGCTGCTCGTGGGCGCCTCGCGCAAGAGCTTCCTGGGGCGGCTGACGCAGGCCGCGGACCCGCGCGACCGGCTCGAGGCGAGCCTGGCCGCGGCCGCGCTCGCCACGTACCTGGGCGCCGCCATCGTGCGCGTGCACGACGTCGCCGGAACGGTTCGCGCGGTGCAGGTCGCCGCCGCCCTCCGCGCCGCCACCGTGGACGTGGGAACCCGCGCGCGAAACTGATACCGTGCCCGCCATGATGACGACCGACCATCCAAGCTGGATCCGCGCGGTCATCGACATCCTGCTCGTCGCCGCCCTGTTCTATCGCATGCTCACGCTGGGCAAGGGCACGCGCTCGGCGCAGATGTTCGTCGGCCTGTTCGTGATCGTGCTCGTCGGGTTCGCCGCGCGCTATTTCGACCTGCTCGCGGTGCGCTGGATCGCCGACAGCCTGAAGACCGTGTGGCTGATCGTGTTCGTGATCCTGTTCCAGCCCGAGCTGCGGCATGCGCTGGCGCAGTTCGGCCGCACGCGCTACTTCCGCTCGTTCCTGCGCGGCGAAACGTACGGCGTGCTCGGCGAAGTCGTGCGCGCGGCCGAGAGCCTCGCGCAGCGCCGTCACGGCGCGCTGATCGTCATGGAACGCAACGTCGGGCTGCGCAACTTCGTCGAGACCGGCACACGGCTCGACGCCCGGGTGTCGGCGGAACTGCTCGTCACGGTCTTCAGCCCGGGCTCGCCGCTGCACGACGGCGCGGTCATCATCCGCGAGGACACGCTCATCGCCGCCTCGTGCATCCTGCCGCTGTCGTCGAATCCGCTGTCCGCCATCTCGCTCGGCACGCGCCACCGCGCCGCGCTCGGGCTTTCGGACGAGACGGACGCCGCGGTCATCGTGGTGAGCGAGCAGACGGGCGCGATCTCGGTGGCCTACCGCGGCGTGCTCTATTCGCGCCTGGACGAGGGGCAGCTGCGTTCCGAGCTCTCGCGCATCTTCCGCGTCGGGCCGCAGGACGAGATGCCCCCGACTCCGGCCGCACCGTCCGGCCACGATGCCGACGGGGAGCAGGCCGCGGGCTGACGGCCCGCGACCCGTGGCCGATGCCGTCCGGCGGGGCACCCCAGCGCGCGCCGCGCATCACGCCGCAGGCCATCGCCACGGCGGCCGACTGCAGCCGCCGGCTCTGGCTGAAACACAACCGCGCCGGCGACGCCGCGCCGCCCGGCGAGCACCTGCTGGTGCTGCGCGAGCGCGCCGACGCCCACGAGCGCGCCATCGCCGCGCGCTTCACCGACCTCGCGGGTCCGCTGTGGAATCGCGAGGGCTCGTTCGCCGATGCGGCCGCCGAGACGCTGCGCCTGCTGCGCGAACGGCGCCGGCCGCTCTACCAGCCGGCGTTCCTGTCGGCGGACGGCGGGCGCTCGAGCGTGCCTGACTTCGCCTGGTGGGACGACGACGTGCTCGTCCTCACCGACGTGCGGCTCGCGCTGCGGCCCGAGACGCGTCCGGACTTCGCGCTGCAGCTCGCCCACCACCGCGCGCTCGTGCGCGAGTGCGCGCAGCTGGAGCCGGGCCGGTTCGAGATCGTGAACGGCTACGGCGAGACGCTGGCCGTCGCCCCGGCGCCCGAGAGCGCGTACGCGAACGCACTGCGCCTGGCCGAGGTCACGCTCGCGGCGGCCGAAGAACCCGGCGACCTGCGCGCGCACTCGGCGTGCCGCTCGTGCGAGTTCTACGCGCACTGCTGGAACCTCGCCGAGGCCGAGCGCCGCATCGAGATCCTGACCGAGGTGCAGAGCGGACACGTCGCGGGCTGGCACGCGCGGGGCGTGCGCACGCTGGAGCAGCTGGCGGCGTTCGACGCCACGTGCTCCGTGCGCGGCGTGCCGGACGCGCTCGCAAAGCGCGCGATCGTCGCGGCAGGTGCGTGGCGCGACGACTCCGCCGTGTGGCTGCACGCGCCGGCGCTGCCCGCGTACCCCGTCGTGTGGTTCGACCTCGAGGGCGACTCGCGCGGCGAGGACGCGGAGATCCCCATTTACCTCTGGGGCATGGCGCTCGACGACGGCGGTGATGCGCCCCACAGCGAGGCGATCGTCGCGGAGTTCGCCGAGGGCGGGAACGTGCGCGCGTGGGAGCGCTTCGTCACGCGCGCGGAGACGATCCTGGCGGCGCACCCCGGCATCCGCTGGGTGCACTGGGACCACTACGAACCGCTGTGGGTGCGTCGCTACGCCGAGCGCCACGGCGCGCCTGCCGGGTTCCTGGATCGGGTGAACGCCGCGTGCTTCGATCTCAAGCGCGTGCTCGACCGCAGCCTGCGGCTGCCGCTGCGCTCGTACTCGATCAAGCACGTCGCGCGCTGGATGGGCTTCGCGTGGCGCAATCCCGACTCGGGCTCGGAGTGGTCCACGGCCCTCCACCACCGCTCGCGCACCACGGCCGATCCCGCCGAGCGCTCGCGCCTGGCGCGCGAGCTCGCCGAGTACAACGAGGACGACCTGCTGGCCATGCGCGCGATCTGGCGCTGGCTGCGCGACCACGCGCCGGCCCGGTAGCGGTCGCATGGCGCTCGCGCTGGCAGCCGGCGCGGCGGTCTCGGCCGTCGCGACTTGGGGCGTGCGGCGGCCCGCGTTCTTCTCCGGAAAGGCCGGGCACGCACGGGTGCACGGCTGGGGGGGGACACGCCCGGAACCGCCGCACTGCGCAGGCCGCGCGACCCGATCGGGGTGGCGGGCGACCTGTGTCTGGCCTCCGCACGTCTGGCCCGGGAACGAGCCGGTACGCGAGAACTACCGCCTGGTCCTGAACGACGACCTGCGTCCCGGGGAAGACCACGTCGTGATGCGGCTGTGGTGGCGGGCCCAGGGCGGCGGGGGCGCGTCGGCGCCGGGCGATTCGACGCGCTGCACCCCCGGCCGGGGCATCGATCTGGGCAGGGTGCGAGTCGTATCGCGGTGGGAGAGCGGGGACCACAGTGCACCCCCGCGCGGGGAAGCGCCGTTCGCGCGCAGGCCGCGGGCTCGTGAGCCGCTCCTGTCAGGCCCTCTTCCGCGGTCCTGACTCCAGTTGCCCGGCCAGCGTGGCGATTTCCGATCGCAGGGTCAGGCGCTCCAGCCAGCGCGCCGGGATCCCGGGCTCCCCATAGAACGCCCCGGCCACCTGGCCGCACACCGCGGCCGTCGTGTCCGCGTCGTCTCCGAGATTGGCTGCCGCGAGAATGGCGCCCTCGTAGTTGTCCGTGCGGGAGAAGGCCCAAAGCGCGGCCTCGAGCGACCTCACGACGTGGCCCGACCCCCGGATCCCGGACTCGGGCTTCCCGAGGTAGCCGCCACGCGCGATCTCGCCGATAGCGTCCGCACATCCGCCGGCGAACGCTCCCGCGTCGCCCAGCAGAACCTCCTCCCTCGACGCGCCCGCGAGCGCGCGGGAGATGATTCGCGCAAGCAGCCGGCACGCATCGACACACTCCGCGGCGCCGTGCGTGGTGAGCGAACTGTCGCGGGCGAATCGCTCCGCCGCGTCGAGGTCCGGGTGGTAGTACAGCGGGATCGGCGCGAGACGCATGATGCAGCCGTTGCCTGCAGTGCGCGGATCGCCGACCCCCGCGAACGGATTCGCGTCGCGCCGGTAGCGCGCCAGCGCGGACGCCACCGTCCCGCCGATGTCGAAACAGACGCCGGTGCTGCTCAGGTAGCCGTCGTCCGCCCACCGGCAGTAGCGGTCCATCTGGTCCCGGGCATCGAAGCCGCCGCACTCCACGAGGCTCGTCGCCAGGCAGAGCGCCATGGACGTGTCGTCCGTCCACTGGCCAGGCTGGAGGCGGAAGGGACCGCCGCCGACCACGTCGGTGAGCGGCTCGAACGTCCCGCGCCGGCGGAACTCCAGCGTCGTGCCGACCGCATCGCCGACCGCCAGCCCGAGCAGACATCCCCGGAACCTCTCGCCCGTGCGCATCTCGTCTCCCCCCCGGTGGATGCTCCCTCACCGCCCCGGCTGCCCCCCGAACCCCGTCGTCTGCACGACCGGCGGCGCACCGCTCTTCTTCTCGCCAGGCTGCAGCACGCGGAAGATCGCGAGGCTGCCATCGCCCGCGTCGGCACGCGCGTAGACCAGCTCGATGCGCGTCTCGCGCTCCCGCACGCCCGCCGAGTCGAGCAGCGGCGCGAGTTCGGGACGCATCTGGTGGGCGACGTAGTCCTGCAGCACGAACCAGCGCGCGTGACTCTTCACCATCTGATCGAGCACCGCATCGCGGTTGCCCGCGGCAGGCGTGTGGCGGATCCGGCTGGCGTAGAACGCCACGTACGGCTTGCGGTCGACGACGACATCGCCCGGCTTCGCGAGCTGCGCGAGCCACTCGCCGGCAAGGCGATCGGTGTCCCTGCCGCCTTCGAGCGGTGTGCGAAACGCTTCCGAGAACGCCCACGCGCAGGCGAACTGGCCGAACACCGCGAGGGCGATGGCCGCGCCTCGCAGCCTGGCGCGCCCGCCCAGCAGGGGCGCCGCCGCGCAGATCGCCAGCGCAGGGACCGCCGGCAACCCGAAGCGGGCCTGCTGCGTGAGCCCGAGGAATGGCAGCAGCGGCAGGTAGAGGAGCGCCGCGGCCTCGATCCCCCGCCTGCGGGCGAGCCCCCAGAGCGAGAGCACGAGCAGTGGCCACGGCCACGACCACAGGAGCGCCTCGCCGTGCATGGCCGCGTTCACGGGCCATGCGCGCACGCTCGCCACCAACCTGGTCGCGAGCGGCCCGGCGCTCGCTGCGGCATCGGCGACGTGCGGTTCCACGGTGCGCCAGTCACGCTCGACCTCGTGCAGCGCCGCGATCTTGGGCGTGAGCGTCCAGGTTCCAAGCGTCTGGTGGTACCAGAAGATGCAGGCCAGCACCACGACCAGGCACGCCCCCGCCGCGGCGAGGACCGAGCGCGCCGGGAGCCGGCGGCGCGCCCCCGCGACGATGCCGGCGAGCGCGAGGATGGTGGCGAGCGCCTCGGGCCGGATCGCGAAGGCGCACCCGAGCGCGAGCCCGCCCGCCGCCGCACGACGCCACCCGGGCGTGACGACGGGTGCGGAGAAGGCGGCAAGGCCCAGGTAGAGCACGGCGACGTACGCCGACTCCGACAGGGTGACCGCGGAATGGCGCGCGAGCTCGAGGTGCAGCGCGCAGAACAGCGCCGGCAGCAGCGCGCCGCGCTCGCCGAGCGCCCCGCGCGCGAGCATCCACACGATCGCGGGCAGCGAGATCCCGGCGAGCATCGACACCGCGACCGCCGCGCCGACCCGGTCGGGGATCACGAGGTGCGTGAGCGTGATGAGCAGCGGGTACCCGGGCGGGAACACCGAGCGAAACCCGCGGCCCGCGCGGAGCGCGTCCGCGAAGCGCACGTACTCGGTCCCGTCGCCCGTCACCATGGGCTGGTAGCGCAGCGCGGCGAATCGCAGCACTGCGCCCGCAAGCGTGATCAACGCCAGCCCCGGGCGCGCGAGGGAACCTCCGCGGAGCCATGCGCGAGGGGCCGCAGCGGCAGTCGGGACGGGCGGAGCGCCGCCGCGGTCACGGCGGCCGGCGCGAGAGGAACGCACCATGGGAGCACGATAGCACGGTGCGCCGGCTGCGCTCTCCGGGCGGACCGCCCCGGCCTCGAAGCCGGGGCCTCGCCGGGACACCGGGCAGCCTGCTTGACGGAACTCCCGCCGGCCCTTAATTTTTGCGGCCCGCCGGCCTTGCGGCCTGCGCCCGTACGCCAGGGTAGCTCAGTGGTAGAGCAGGGGACTCATAAGCCCTTGGTCGGGAGTTCAACTCTCCCCCCTGGCACCATCTTCCGCGCGACGGCCGCCTCGGCCGCTCCCGCGCCCTCGCACAGCGGGGTTCCGCATGCGCCTGCGCCGGCTCGAGCCGGTCCTCCGCCGGGCCCTCCGTGGTCCCTGCGCGCTCCCCGCGGGCGGGCGCGCACTCGTGGCCGTGAGCGGCGGCGCGGATTCGACCGCGCTGCTGGTGGCGCTGGCCTCGGTTGCGCACGAGTTCGCTCTTTCGCTCACCGCCGTGCACCTGCACCACGGCCTGCGCGGCGCCGACGCCGACGCCGATCTCGAGCACGTACGCGCGCTGTGCGAACGGCTCGGCGTGCCGCTGCGCGCGGCGCGCTGGGACACCCGTGCGCGCATGCGGCGCGAGGGCCTCTCGGGCGAGGCGGGCCTGCGCGTGCTGCGCCGGCGCTTCCTGCGCGCCGAGGCCACGCGGGCGGGAGCGGCGGCGATCGTGACCGCGCACACCGCGGACGACCAGCTCGAGACCGTGCTCATGCGCCTCGCGCGCGGCACCGGCCTGGCCGGACTGGGCGGCATGGCGCCGAGGCGCGGGCCGTGGCTCAAGCCCCTGCTCGGCGCGACGCGCCTCGACGTCGAGCGCGACCTCGTCGCGGCGCGCATCCCCTGGCGCGAGGACGGCAGCAACCGCGAACGGGGCGCCTTTCGCAACCGCGTGCGGCTCGACGTGGTGCCGGCGCTGCTCGCGGCGCTCGCGCCGGGCCACGGCGCGGACCGCGTGGCGCGGGCGGGCATGGC
>CAIXRL010000042.1 GCA_903921835.1 Candidatus Eiseniibacteriota bacterium
CCAAGGAAGGACGGCTCGCAGTGCGTACCGAAGTGCTCAACCGACCGGCCGATCCCGAGGGCACGCCGCGCGAACAGCCGCTGCCGGCGCTGGTGCTCGACACGCTGGAGCAGGGCGTGGTGGCGCTGGATCGCGAGCGGCGCGTGGTGTACGCCAACCGGCGCATCGAGGAACTCCTCAGTGTCGAGCCGGGAACGCTCCTGGGCATGCCGGGCAGCCGCGTGTTCCCGGGTGCCGACGCGCGCTGGCTCAAGGGCGCCACGCGCGAGTCGCGCGACTTCCGCATCGAGACCGAGGGGCGCGAGCTGACGCTCAAGGCGGAGGCGCTGCCCATGCGCGACGAGGACGGCGCGCTCACCGGGTCCGTGGTGCTCGCGGACGCCATCTCCGAGACCGAGGACGGCGAGTTCCAGAAGAAGATCGACCGGCTGGTCTCGCTCGGGGAGCTGTCCGCCTACGTCGCGCACGAGATCCGCAACCCGCTCACCGGGATCCGCACCACGGTCCAGTTCGTGGCGTCCAAGTTCAAGATGCGCGACCCGCGCCGCGAGGACCTGGACGACGTCATCCGCGAGCTCGACCGGATCGAGCAGATCATCACGGGCCTGCTGCTGTTCGCGCGGCCGCCGCAGCCGCGGCCGCAGCCGTGCGACCTGCACGCCGCGCTGGTGCGCACGCTGGACCTGATGGAGGCGCAGCTCTCGGACTCCCAGGTGACGGTGACGCGCGAGCTGTTCGCCGACCTGCCGCTGGTGGAGGCGGACCCGGACCTGATGCTGCAGGTGTTCCTCAACCTGTGCCTGAACGCGGTGCAGGCCATGCCCCAGGGCGGCGAGCTGACCATCACCACCGGCGTCCGCCGCTACCGCACGCGGCGGTCGCTGGTGGACGTCTCCATCCGGGACACCGGCGTGGGCATCCCGAAGGACCTGATGGAGAAGATCTTCGACCCCTTCTTCACGACGCGCTCGATGGGCACCGGGCTGGGCCTGCCCATCTCGGTGCAGATCGTGCGGGACGCGGGCGGCGTGGTCACGGCGAAGAACAACACGGGCGGGGGCGCGACGCTGCGCGTCTCGCTGCCGCTGCCGGCCGAGCCGCCGGGCAAGACGGAGGAATGACGCCGTGAAGATCTCCGTCCTCGTGGTGGACGACGAGCTGCTGATCCGCAAGTCGCTGGGCAAGGTGCTGCGCGCCCGCGGCTACGTGGTGGACGTGGCCAGCACCGGCGCCGAGGGCCTCGACAAGGTCGGGTCGTTCCGGCCGCAGGTGATGATCCTCGACATGCGCCTGCCGGACGGCGACGGGCTCACGGTGCTGAGCAAGGCTCGCCAACTCGACCCGCTGCTCCAGGTCATCATCATCACCGCCTACGGCGACGTGCAGACGGCCGTGGACGCCATGAAGCTCGGGGCCTGCGACTTCGTGCGCAAGCCGTACGAGATGGAGGACATCGTGCTGGCCGTGGAGTCCGCCGGCCGCACCTTCCGCCAGGCCTCCGAACTCGACCTCTACCGCCGCCGCGCGTGGCAGCACTACTCCGGCGAGGAGATCATCGGGCAGTCCAATCCCATGCGCGAGGTGCGCGCGCTCATCGACAAGGTCGTGCGCAGCCAGGCGACCTCCGTGCTCATCACGGGGGAGAGCGGCACCGGCAAGGAACTGGTCGCCCGGGCGGTTCACTACCGCAGCGATCGCGGGCAGGCGCCGCTCATGGAGGTGAACTGCTCGTCCTTCCAGGAGTCGCTGCTCGAGAACGAACTGTTCGGCCACGAGAAGGGCGCGTTCACCGATGCCACGGACACCAAGAAGGGTCTCGTGGAGCTGTGCGACGGCGGCACGCTGTTCCTGGACGAGGTCGCGGACATGCCGCTGCCGACGCAGGCCAAGCTGCTGCGCTTCATCGACCATCGCAACTTCAAGCGGGTCGGCGGCGCCCAGGACATCTCGGTGGACATCCGCATCGTGGCGGCCACCAACAAGAGCGTGGAGGAGGAGGTGCGCATGGGCCGCTTCCGCACCGACCTCTACTTCCGCCTGAAGGTCGTCTCGATCCTGCTGCCGAACCTGCGGGACAGCGGTGACGACATCCTGATGCTGGCGCTGATGGTCG
>CAIXRL010000043.1 GCA_903921835.1 Candidatus Eiseniibacteriota bacterium
GCGACGGCGTTCATGCTCATCTTCATCATCCCGACGTTCGCCAAGATGTTCATGGACTTCGGCGGCGAGCTGCCGCTCCCGACGAAGATCGTGCTCATGGCGTCGAACGCCCTCATGCGGTTCTGGTGGCTCGCGCTGCTGGTGGGCTTCGGCGCGGTCGTGGCGTTCCAGCGCTTCTACGCGACCGAGAACGGCCAGCGCCAGATCGACGGCCTGACCATCAAGGCGCCGATCCTGGGCGACGTGCTCCTCAAGGGCGCGGTCGCGCGCTTCACGCGCACGCTGGGCACGCTGATCGCTTCGGGCGTCCCGATCCTTTCTGGTCTCGAGATCACCGCCCGCACCGCGGGCAACAAGGTGATCGCCGAGGCCATCATGAGCGCCCGCGCCTCGATCCGCGAAGGCGAGACCGTGGCCGCACCGCTCAAGGCCTCCGGGGTGTTCCCACCCATGGTCACGCAGATGATCTCGGTGGGCGAGCAGACCGGCGCGCTGGACGAGATGCTGAAGAAGATCGCCGTCTTCTACGAGGCCGAGGTCGACACGGCGGTGGACACGCTGACATCCATCATCGAGCCGGTGATGATCGTGATCATGGGCGGCATCGTCGGCGGCATGGTCGTGGCCATGTACCTGCCGATGTTCAAGCTGATCAGCGTCGTGGCGGGCGGCAACTGATGACCTGGACGGCCGGCATGGGCGCGCGGTCCCTCGGGACCACGGACGCCATGGGCGGCGACGACCCGGGCTGGAGTGCCCTGCGGCACCTGGTCCTGGCGCGCGTGCTCGTGGCGTCGCTGGCCCTGCCGTTCGGCCTCCTGCTGCGGCCCGGCGTGGTCGTGCATCCGCTGCCGCTGCTGTGGGCGGCGTGTGGCGTCACCGCGGCGATCACCGCAGCGTCGGCGCTGGCGCTGCGCTCGCGGCGCTGGCAGGCGATGCAGGCCTACGCGCAGGTCGCGGCGGACATCTGCTTCGTGACCTGGCTGGCGTCCCACACGGGCGGGCGGGACAGCCAGTTCGTGCTGTTCTATGCGCTGGTCGTGATCACGGGCGGGGTGTTCGCGCGCATCCCCGGTGGCCTGTTCGCCGCCGCGGGCGCCTGCGCGGGATACCTTGCGCTGCCCTGGCTCGCCGGCGGCGCCGCCATGGCCGCCGCTGCGGGCGCCGGGCTGCTGCCCCGGCCGGAACTGCTCGTCTCCTTCCTCACCATGGTGGGCGTGCTCGCGGGTGTGCTCGGGGAGCGCGTGTACAGCACGCACGGCGACCTCGAGCGCACGGCGCGCGAGCTGGACCGGGTGCGCATCGACAACGACGTCGTGCTGCGCCACCTCGCCACGGGCATCATCGCCGTGGACCAGCACGGCGTTGTGGGCTACCTCAACCCCGCGGCGGAGACCGTGCTGGGCACGCGCGTCATCGAGCTGCGCGGGCGCCACATCAGCATGGCGCTGCCCGAGCGGCTGGCGGCGCTGCGCGAGATCGTGCTCGAGACGATGCGGTCCCAGCACGGCCGCGCCCGCGCCGAACTGCTGCTGTACGGACCCTCCGGCCGCTCGCTGCCGGTGGGCGTCTCGACCAACGTGCTCATGCACGAGGGCGAGATGACCGGCGTCGTGGCCGTGTTCCAGGACCTGACCGAGGTGCGCGAGATGGAGCGCCGCGTCCGCCGCAACGAGACGCTCGCCGAAGTCGGCGCGCTCGCGGCCGGCATCGCGCACGAGCTGCGCAACGGCCTCAAGCCCATCGCCGGCTCCGTGGAGTACCTGCAGCGCGAGCTGAAGCTCGAGGGCGAGGAGGCCGAACTCATGGACCTCATCGCGCGCGAGTCCGCGCGGCTCAACCGGTTCGTCACCGAATTGCTCACCTACTCGCGCGAGCGCGACCTGGCGCTGGAGAGCGTGGACCTTGGGGACCACCTCGGGGAAGTGGTGGACGTGCTGCTGCACGATCCGCGTCGAGGGGCGGACGTCGAGGTGCGCTACGTGCCGGCCGGCGTGCCGATGATGGTGTCCATGGATCCCGGGCAGATGCGGCAGGTGTGGCTGAACCTTGCGATCAACGCGCTCGAGGCGGTGGGAGCGAAGGGCAGGCTCGACATTGCGTGGCAGGCCCTCGATGGCGGCCTCGTCGGGGTGGAGTTCATCGATTCCGGAGCCGGGATCGCGGCGGAGGACCTGCCGCGGGTCGGCGAACCGTTTTTCACTACGAAGCGGGGAGGCACGGGCCTTGGCCTGGCGATCGCGCAGCGAATCGTCGAGCGCCACGGCGGCGTGCTGATCCTGGAGAGCGAACCGGGCCACGGAACGACGGCGCGGGTGCAGCTGCCCGTGCGCGTGGAAGCCATGGCTGAAGTCGCGTGAGTGATCCTTCCGCAACCGCAAGAACGAGGTGACGGAGATGGCAACCGAGAAGATTCTGGTCGTCGACGACGAACAGAGCATGACCCAGTTCCTCGGGATCGTGTTGAGGAAGGAAGGATACGAGGTCACGACCGTGAACAGCGGGCGTGAGGCCCTCGAGCGCGTGAAGGCCGAGCCGTTCGACGTGGTGATCAGCGACATCAAGATGCCCGGCATGGACGGGATCCAGCTGCTCCAGGACATCAAGAAGCACGACGCCAACATCCCGGTCGTGCTGATGACCGCTTACGCGTCGCAGCAGTCCGCGATCGACGCCGTCAACCTGGGCGCCTACCAGTACCTGCTCAAGAACGCGAAGAACGACGAGATCAAGCTCGTGGTGCGCAACGCGCTGGAGATGCGGCGCGTGCGCAGCGAGAACCAGTTCCTCAAGCGCGAACTCAAGCGCGGCCACGAGGAGAAGACCATCATCGGCACGTCGGACGAGATGATGCGTGTCTTCAAGATGGTGGACAAGGTCGCGGACAGCGAGGCGACGATCCTCATCTCGGGCGACAGCGGCACGGGCAAGGAGCTCATCGCCCGCGAGATCCACTACCGCAGTCGCCGCGCGTCGGGGCCGTTCGTGAGCATCAACTGCGGCGCGATCCCGCGCGACCTGCTCGAGAGCAACCTGTTCGGGCACATGAAGGGCTCGTTCACGGGAGCGGTGAAGGACACGCCCGGGCTGTTCGTGGTCGCCGAGGGCGGCACGTTCTTCCTCGACGAGGTGGGGGAGATGCCCCTCGCCACGCAGGTGAAGCTGCTGCGCGCGCTGCAGGAGCGGGAGATCATCCCGGTCGGCGGGACGCAGCCGATCAAGATCGACTGCCGGCTCGTGGCCGCGACCAACGC
>CAIXRL010000044.1 GCA_903921835.1 Candidatus Eiseniibacteriota bacterium
CTGGCCCGCGAAGGCCGGCACGAGGTGCTGATCGAGGGTGGCGCGATGCTGGGGACCGCGTGGCTCGAGGCAAAGGTGGTCGATCGCGTGGCGCTGTTCGTGGCGCCCACCGTTCTGGGCGCGGGGCTGTCCTGGTGCGGCGGCCGGGGCTGGCCGCTCGCCCGCGCGCCGCGCGGCACGCTCACGCGCATCGAGCGCGTGGGCGGGGACGCGCTGTTGTGGCTGGAGCTGGAGGTCTGATGTTCACCGGGATCATCGAGGAGTTGGGCCGCGTCGCGGTCGTGGAACCGCGCCCCGATGGGCGGCGTTTCTGGATCGAGGCGCCGCGCGTCGTGGCCGACGCCGCGATCGGTGACAGCATCGCCTGCTGCGGCTGCTGCCTCACGGTCGTGCAGTTGGACGGTGCGCGCTTCGCGGTCGAGGCGGTGCCCGAGACGCTGCGCTGCACGACGCTCGGCGAGTGGCGCGAGGGCGATCCCGTGAACCTCGAGCGCTCGCTCCGGCTGGAGCAGCGCCTGGGCGGGCACCTGGTGCAAGGCCACGTGGACGGCGCCGGGACGGTGACCGCGGTGCGCGACGAGGGCGACGGTCGGCGCGTGAGCCTCGCTCTGCCCGCCGGGCTGCGGCGCTTCGTGGCGTTCAAGGGCTCGCTGGGTGTGGACGGCGTCAGCCTCACGGTGGCCGCGCTCACGGACGACGGCTGCGAAATCGCCTACATTCCGCACACACTGTCGGTGACCACGGCCGGGGCCTACGTGGCCGGCCGGCGCGTCAACCTCGAGGTGGATCTGCTCGCGCGCTATCTTGCGCGGTTGCTGGAGGAGACGGGCATGACGGGAAGGCCAGCGTGAGCGCGGCGCGGCGCGGAGCCGCGCGCGGGGCGGAGTTCCTCACGGTGGAGGAGGCGGTCAGGCGCATTCGCGCGGGCCGCATGATCATCGTGGTGGACGACGCCGAGCGTGAGAACGAGGGCGACGTCGTGTTCGCCGCCGAGAAGGCGACGCCCGCGATGGTCAACTTCGCGGTCAAGCACGCGCGCGGCATCCTGTGCGCGCCCGTGGCGCCGGACGTCGCGGACCGGCTCGGGCTCAAGCTGCTGGTCTCGAACAACACCTCCAAGTTCGGCACGCCGTTCACGGAATCGGTGGACGCGCGCCTCGGGACCACCACGGGCACCTCGGCGTTCGATCGCGCCCGCACGCTGCGCACGCTGGCCCGGCCGCGCGCGAAGGCAGGGGACTTCGTGCGGCCCGGCCATGTCTTCCCGCTGCGCGCGGTGCCCGGCGGCGTGCTGCGCCGCGCCGGGCACACCGAGGCGGCGCCGGACCTGTGCCGGCTCGCGGGCCTGAACCCGGTGGGCGCGGTCTGCGAGATCCTCTCGGAAGACGGCCGCATGATGCGCCTGCCCGAGCTGAAGAAGTTCTCGGCAGGTCACGGGCTGGGTATCCTCACCGTGGCCGATCTCATCGAGTGGCGCCGCCATCGCGAGCAGCTGGTGCGGCCGCTGCTGCGTGTGCCCATGCCGACGCCCGAGGGCGAGTTCGAACTGCACCTCTACGAGAGCGTGCTCGAGGGCGACCACCACATCGCGCTGGTGATGGGCAAGCTGTCCAAGAGCAGGC
>CAIXRL010000045.1 GCA_903921835.1 Candidatus Eiseniibacteriota bacterium
CGCGGGCGATCCGCTCAACTTCAAGATCACCACGTCGGCGGACCTCGCGCTCGCCGAGGCCTGGCTCGCGCACGTCGCGAGCGTCACCGGAGGAACGCCATGAAGCTGCGCGTCGGGCTGGGGTACGACATCCATCGCGTCGCCGCGGGCCGCCCGCTCGAGCTCGGGGGCGTGCGTTTCGAGAGCGACTGGGGGCTGGAAGGTCACAGCGACGCCGACGTGCTGCTGCACGCCATCGGTGACGCGCTGCTGGGCGCGGCGGGGCTGGGAGATCTGGGCACGCACTTTTCCCCCGGCGACCCGAAGTGGCAGGACGCCTCGAGTCTGGACCTGCTGCGCCGCATCGCGGCGCTGCTCGAGCGGGCCGGCGCGACCATCGAGAACGTGGACGCCATGCTGGTCGCCGAGGCGCCCAAACTGGCCCCTCACCGCGAGGCCATGCTGGCCAACATTGCGCTCGCGCTCGGCATCGAGCCGGCGAGCGTGAGCGTCAAGGCGACCACGAACGAGCAGCTCGGAGCGCTCGGACGGTGCGAGGGCCTCGCAGCGATGGCGGTCGCACTCGTCATGCGCTGACCCGCACTGACCTGAAGGCGCATTCGGGTGGCAGTCAGGCGGCGGCCCCCGGCCTGTGCTTTCAATTCAGTCAGTCCTGGTTCAATGGACATGGGAGTTGCAATCCCGTGTCAGGGCGTCCCGGGCGTGTGGTCTGCGCTCGCCGTCGGTGTTGGGAATTCCGACATGACTCAAGTCCGGGGGATTCCATCCGACCATCGGGGTGTTGCCAGGCGGTTTCATGCCGGTGCGCCCCTGGACACCTTCAAACCAGGCGACCCGGCTGCGACCGCAGCGGCAGCGACTCAATGAGATCGATCCTGGCTTCCCTCGGAGTCGGGTCCTGCTGTTCGCAAGGTACCGGTCACGCGGTGAGACGCCACGCCCCTGGCATCTGTTGTGATTTGTTCACGATGGCTGCCGTTCGATTGGAGGGGTAGCGCTCGCCGGCGTGCACCGCCGCGGAGTCATCCCGGTGCGCACTCGTCCAACGGTTCGGCAGCGATTCGGGTTGTCGGCCGCAGTTCCCGCTGAAGGCCTCGTGGTTCCCGCGCTGATGTCCGGGGCGACCACGGACAGGGCCAGGCTCGATGGGCCAGGGGATCGACCGCGCGGCGCGACTTCCCGGTCCGGCCGCGGCGACGACGGGCGCCCGGCGCCCCGCCAGCGGGCCTGGGCAGCGATGCGCGAGCAGCGAAGTGGTGATCAACCAGCAGGGTGGACGCCTTCGGGCGCGCGCCCGAACGGATAAGGAGATCCTCATGACAGCCTCCGGGCAGAGGTCAACGCGGGATGCGGGCGGAAACAAGGACCAGCACGAGTACCTGACCTTCACGCTGGGCGACGAGGAGTACGGCATCGACATCCTGCGCGTGCAGGAGATCAAGGGCTACTCCGCCGTCACGCCGATTCCCAACGCTCCGCCCCATCTCAAGGGCGTGATGAACCTGCGCGGCACCGTGGTGCCGGTGGTCGACCTGCGCGTGAAGTTCGGGATGCCCAGCCAGCCGTACGACCGGTTCACGGTCGTGATCATGGTCATGGTCGACGAGCGCGTGGTCGGCCTGGTCGTCGACGGGGTCTCGGACGTGCTGAACGTCGCGGATGACGAGAAGGTCCCGCCGCCGGAGATGGGCTGCGACGTCGATACGTCGTTCCTGACCGGGCTGGCGAAGTCGGCCGACCGGCTGATCTCACTGCTGGCGATCGAGCGCGTCGTGGGTATGAAGGAAGTGACCGAAGCCTTGCAGGTGGCATGACGCAGACCGCGCCGCCGGATCCTCCG
>CAIXRL010000046.1 GCA_903921835.1 Candidatus Eiseniibacteriota bacterium
CTCTTCGCCCTTCGGAGAAATCGCATGCAGGAAGCCGCGCGGATGCTCCAGCGCATCCGTGTTGGCGGAGAAGCCGGCCTCGGCGAGGCGTGCGGCCATGATCCCGGCATGCGCCGCCTTGCCGGCATGAAAAGGTTTCGTCATCGTGCCAAAATTCGACATCAGGCCGGACGATTGCGAAGCGCCCAGAGCGATGTTCGCGCCCCGGGACCGGACGACGGCACGGGTGCAACCCGTTGCACGCGCGCCGCGTAGGTGAGGGCATTCCCCACCGCTCGTTCGTGGTACGGAGGTGCTCCCCATGCTCCAGGTTTCGGGTCTCGTGAAGGTCTATCCCGGTCCGGTCGCCGCGCTGCAGGGCGTGGACCTCGACGTAACCGCCGGCATGTTCGGGCTGCTCGGCCCCAACGGCGCGGGCAAGTCCACGTTCATGCGCATCCTTGCGGGCGTGCTCGAGCCGACGTCGGGCGGCGTGCGCCTGGACGGCCACGACACGATCGCCGACCCGCAGTGGCTGCGCGAGCGCCTGGGCTACCTGCCGCAGGACTTCGGCTTCTACGCCCACCTCACGGGCCGCGACATGCTGCTCCACCTGCTGCGCCTGAAGGGCGTGAGCGCCCCCGGTGGGCCCGGGCAGCTCGCCGACGAACTGCTGCAGCGCGTGAACCTGTCGTTCGCGGCGAAGCGGTCGGTCAAGTCGTACTCGGGCGGCATGCGCCAGCGACTCGGGATCGCCCAGGCCATCTCGGGCAATCCGCGCCTGCTCATCGTGGACGAGCCCACGGCGGGCCTGGACCCCGAGGAGCGGCTGCGCTTCTACCACCTGCTCGCGCAGCTGGCGGAGGATCGCGTCGTGATCCTGAGCACGCACATCGTCGAGGACGTCGCGGTGCTCTGCCCGCGCTTCGCCGTGATCCGCGCCGGGCGCCTCGTGGCGCTCACCACGCCCCGCGCGGCGCGCGCGGCGCTCGAGGGGCGCATCGTGGAGGGCGTCGTGCAGCCCGCCGAGCTGCCCGCGCTGCGCGAACAGTGGCAGGTCACGCAGGAGCTGCTCGTCGAGGGCCACCACCGCGTGCGCGTCTACTCGCCCGGCGGCGACCGGCCGCTCGGCTTCGAGGCGGTGGCGCCGTCGCTGGAGGATGCCTACCTCGTGCTCATGCGCACCGGCTCGCTGCCCGGGGCGGACGCCGCGTCCGCCGGAGCGGGCGCGGAAACGGTGAAGGCATGACCGCGGCGCGCACGTTCGAGGTCTTCCGGCTCGAGTTCGCGCACAGCATGCGCCGTCCGCTGTTCTGGGTGCAGATCCTGCTGCTCGCGTTCATGACGTTCATGCTCGCCGCGGGCAAGGCCCAGATCGGCTCGGGGGACGCGAACGTCGGCGGCCACAAGGCCTGGATCACCTCGGAGTTCGCCGTCACCCAGACGCTGATCATGTTGATCAGCATCTGGTACGTGTTCTTCATCTCGGTGGGCGCGGGCATGGCGGTGATCCGCGACGACGAACAGGGCGTCGGCGAACTGCTGCACTCGACACCGCTCAAGCCGGCCGAGTACGTGTGGGGCAAGTACCTCGCGGTGCTCGCCAGCTTCCTCGGCGTGCTGGTCGCGCACGTGGGCTGGGCGATCGTGTGCAACCACCTGATCCCGCACGGCGCCACGGCCGACTACATCGGACCGTTCGCGGCGGGCAACTACCTGCGACCCGTGCTCGTGTTCGCGGTGCCGACGATCGTGCTCTTCACCGGAGCGTGCTTCGCGATCGGCGGCATCTCGCGCCTGCCGGTGCTGGTGTTCGCGTTCCCGATCGCGGTGCTGATCGTGGACGCGTTCTTCCTCTGGGACTGGTCGCCGCTGTGGCTCACCCTCGGCATGAACCGCGGGCTCCAGTTCGTGGACCCCACCGGCCTGCGCTGGCTCAAGGAGACATGGCTGCGCGTGGACCACGGCGTGGACTTCTACAACCACGGCCGCGTCGGGCTCGATGCGCTGGTGATCACGCAGCGCGTCGTCGTGAGTGCGCTCGGGCTGGCCTGCGTCGCGCTCTTCGAGCGGCACTTCGCCGCGCACCTGCGGGGTGCGAAGACGCCGCGCGCGACC
>CAIXRL010000047.1 GCA_903921835.1 Candidatus Eiseniibacteriota bacterium
GGCCGTCCACGATAGAGACGCGGTCAGGGATGGGTCAAGAACGCGGCCCCTCCGTGGCATGAAACAGGCGTGCCCCGCGCGGGGATCCGGGGCTTGACGGGTCCGCATGCCGGACCTAGCCTGCCCCCCATGATGACTATCATGGGAGTACACGCTCGGGAGATCCTCGATTCACGGGGAAACCCCACAATTGAAGTCGAATGTCAGCTCGAAAGCGGCGCCCTGGGCAGGGCGGCCGTTCCCTCGGGCGCTTCCACGGGTGAGCACGAGGCCGTCGAGTTGCGCGACGGTGATGCCGCCCGGTACAAGGGCAAGGGTGTCCAGAAGGCCGTCCACAACGTCGTCGAGATCATCGCACCCGAGCTGATCGGCATGGACGCGTTCGACCAGGCTGGTGTCGATGGCGCCCTGGTGGAACTCGACGGCACGCCCAACAAGGGCAAGCTCGGCGCCAACGCGATCCTCGGCGCTTCGCTGGCCGTGGCGCACGCCGCCGCGGCGTCGCTGGACGTTCCGCTCTATCGCTACATCGGCGGCGTGCACGCGCACATCCTGCCGGTGCCGATGATGAACGTGCTCAACGGCGGCAAGCACGCGGACAACAACGTCGACCTGCAGGAGTTCATGATCGTGCCGCTGGGCGCGCCATCGTTCCGCGAGGCGCTGCGCTGGGGCTCCGAGGTGTTCCACACGCTCGCGTCGGTGCTCAAGAAGCGCGGACTGTCCACCTCCGTGGGCGACGAGGGCGGCTTCGCGCCGAACCTGACGTCCAACGAGGAAGCGCTCAAGGTGCTGGTCGAAGCGATCGAGAAGGCCGGCTTCAAGCCCGGCGAGCAGTTCGGGATCGCGCTGGACCCGGCGTCGAGCGAGTTCTGCAAGGACGGCGTCTACGTGCTCGACGGCGACGGCGGCAAGCGTCTCACCGGCGCCGAGCTGGTGGACTACTACGCGGGCCTGTGCGCGCGCTACCCCGTCGTCAGCATCGAAGACGGCCTCGCCGAGGACGACTGGGCGTCGTGGCTGCTCCTGACGCAGAAGCTCGGCAACAAGATCCAGATCGTCGGCGACGACCTGTTCGTCACCAACGTCGAGCGCCTCGCCCGCGGCATCCGCGAGAAGACGGCCAACTCGATCCTGGTGAAGGTGAACCAGATCGGTTCGCTCACCGAGACGCTGGCGGCCATCGAGATGGCGCAGCGCGCCAACTACACGACGGTGATCTCGCACCGGTCGGGCGAAACGGAAGACGTGACGATCTCGGACCTCGCGGTCGCCACCAATGCCGGCCAGATCAAGACCGGCTCGCTCTGCCGCACGGACCGTGTCGCGAAGTACAATCAGTTGCTCCGCATCGAGGAGCAGCTGGGCGGCGCGTCGGTGTACGCCGGGCGCGGCGCGTTCAAGGCGCTCGCCTAGCGGGACTCACCCGGCGCCATGGAGGCGCCGGGTCGCTGCACGGGTGGCCCCGCTCCCCGCGGGGCCGCCAGACACGGAGGTGCACGTGAGTCCTCGCGACATCACGGGACGGGTCCTCGGCAAGCCCCTGCGCTCCCCGTACGGTTACGGCGGCACTCCTTCGCGTGCGCACTGGCTGTGGCTGCTGCCCGCCGCCTGGCTGCTTTGGGCCGGTGTCCTCTCGGACCACAGCCTGTGGCGCATCTCGCGCCTGCACCTTGAACTCTCGAGTGCCCGCGCCGAACTCCAGCGCGTGAACGGCGAGACCGCCAGGCTCGGCTCGCGGCTCGCGGACCCGCGCGAAAAGGCCGAGCACGCCGAAGCGATCCTTCGCGCACAGGGCATGGCCAGGCCCGGCGAGATCATCTACCGCTTCGACAGCGCCCGGCCCGACAGCGTAAGGGTGCGCGTGAAGTGACGCTGCGTCGGGGACGGGTCACCGGCGTCGGGCGCAGCGGGGAAAAGGCAGCGGCGGGCGCTCCGCGAGGAACGCCCGCCGCTGCTTCGTGGTGCGGATGATCTAGAACCCGATGCCCAGCGACATCTTCAGGCCCAGACCGCCGACGTCCAGCTGGTACGGCTGGCCCTTGGAGTTCGTGACCACCGGCCCGGGGCTGTCGCCCGAAATCACGTGCCCGCCCGCCTCGATCAGGTCCACCCGCATGTTGTTGAGCTTGCCGCTGCGATAGACGGCGCCAATGACCACGGAGAAGCGCGTCGCGAAGAACATGTGCGCGCCTGCCTCGAGGTAGCAGCCCGGCGCATCCTGCGTGAGCGCGGTCTTGTAGCTCGAGTTCTTTCCGTACGTGAGGCCCGGGGCATTCCAACTCGAATCGGACACGACGAGCGACTGCCCGAAGCGCGCGAAAGTGTGTGTGTATTGCACGAAGCCGCCGCCGATGTAGGCGCGGGCCTGAAAATCACCCTGATTGTACGCCTGCAGGTAGTACAGCGCGCCGATGTGCACGGGAACCGTGAGGATCTCCGCCTGCACTGCGACGGTCTGGGTGATGCTCGGCAGGAACTCCACGTTCTCGGTGGCGCGCAACTGCGTGACGCCCATCGCGAGCGCGAAGTTCGGGCGCACGAAGTAACGCAGCTCGGCGTCGTAGCCCCACGTGAACTGCAGGTGATTCAGATCCTCGTAGCCCTTGGGGTCGAGAACTCTCGTGTTGTATAGGTCCAGCGCGTCATTGAAGTCACCGCCCACGATCTGCGTGGGGATTACCGAGAGCTCGAGATTGAGACGGTGCACTTCGGCGGCGGCCATGGCCTGGCCCGCGCACACGAGCACGGCCAGCGAGCACGCAACGGCCGAGACAGCCGCGAGGCGGAAACGCATCGGAAAGAACCTCCAGCAGGAACTGCCACTCTATCGTCATCGATGACGGCGGGATGACCCGGTCGAAGCGCGCAGCATAGTGACGCACAGGCGCTTGCGCAACGCCGCGCGTTGCCCATGGGCGGCCACCCCGGCCGCCGGGGCTCCCGGGGCGCGCTGCCGCGCGGGGACAGGACGGCCCGCGAGCGAGCTTCGGCGCGGGGGCCGCGGACATTTGACAGCAAACCCGGCCAGGGTTAGCTTGGCTCCAGTTGTTGCGGGGTGGAGCAGCCTGGTAGCTCGTCGGGCTCATAACCCGAAGGTCGCTGGTTCAAATCCAGCCCCCGCTACCAAATTCTCGGGTCTCGGAGGGATACCTCCGAGGCCCGATGTGTCTTGCGGCCGGGCACGCCAGCGGCTTCCGCGGCCCCTGACGCGGCCCGCGCCGGGAGCGACGAGCGCGCGACGCCCCACGTGCACACCGCCGGCCGCTGCGCCCCGGTCACGCGCAGCGCCGGGACCGGACCCCTACGCGGACAGGAACGCCCGGCACGCTTCGAACACGGCATCCGCGCCGATCGCCGCCAGGCCCAGCCCCGGCGCCTCCGTGTCCTCGGCGCGCAGGATCCGCGTCCGCTCCGGCGGCACGAACGGTCCGCACTCGGCGGGCGACCAGCCGGAGAACAGCGCGACCACGGGTGTGCCGACCGCGGCCGCGACGTGCATCGGCCCCGTGTTGGGAGTGACCAGCACCGCGAGTCGCGTGAGCAGCGCCTTGTAGCGCTCGAAGTCGGGCGGGCCCGACAGCACGGTGACGGCCCCGCCCGCGCGCTCGATGAAGGGCCCGAGCAGCGCGCGTTCGTCGGGCAGCACGTCGATCACGGGGCGCACGCCGCGGCCCTCGGATGCGAGCCGACGCGCGAGCTGCGCGGCCTCGATCATGGACCACGCACGGTGACGGCGCCCTCGCCGCCCGGCGAAGATACCGCGTGCCGATTCGCTGAACGTGAGGTGGAGCCCGACGAGCGTCTCCTCGCCCGTGAGTCCGTGCGCCCGCAAATACGTATCGGCCGCCGCGATCGCGGTGTCCGCCACCGGCAACCTGGCCCACGGCCGCGGCAGCGGCGCGGCAAGCGTGCCCTCGACCAGGTCGAGACACCGGTCGCTGAAGTGCCGGATCGCGGCGCCGGCGGGCGCGGCTGCGGAGAGCGAGAACGCCTCCGGCGCGGCGCCGCGCAGCAGCTCCGCGTAGCGCGGATGGGACTCGAACACGTACACGCGGTCGTAGCCCTCGCGCC
>CAIXRL010000048.1 GCA_903921835.1 Candidatus Eiseniibacteriota bacterium
CGCGCTGGCGCGAGAGGCACCAGTCGGGGCGGCTGCGGACGGCCTCGCGGATGCGGTTCTGCGAGCTGGCCGGGTCCCACGCGACGGCCTGCTCGATCAGCTCCACGCAGCGGTCGCGGTGCCCGTCGTGGTCCACCATCATGAACCACTGGTCGGTGGCGCGGAAGATGACGGGCTTGTGGCAGCGCCAGCAGTGCGGGTAGGAGTGCGTGAAGCTGGAGGCGTGCAGCAGCGTGCCGCGCCCGTCCAGCCACTTGACGATGTCGTCGTTCACCTCGAGCACGCTGCGGCCCGCGAACTCCGCGACCTCGTCCGTGAACCGGCCGCCCTCGTCCACCGGGCACGAGATGCCGAGACCGGCGCGCTGGCCGACGATGAAGTCCTCGGTGCCGTGGCCGGGGGCGGTGTGCACGATGCCGGTGCCGTCTTCCATGCTCACGTACGGCGTGCCGTCCACGGCGCGCGAGTCGTTGCCGAACGGCGCCTCGAAGATCGAGCCCACCAGGTCGCGGCCCATCACCGTGCCGAGCCGCTCCGCCGCGCCGCCCAGCAGCTCGGCGAGCGATGCCAGCCGCGCGGCGGCCAGCACGAGCACGTGCCCCGCCAGGCGCACGACGGCGTACTCCGCCTGCGGATCCACCATGAGCCCGAGGTTGGCGGGCAGCGTCCACGGCGTCGTGGTCCAGGCGACCGCGTTCGCGCCGGGCCAGGCGGCGAGCGCGCCGGTCGCGTCGCGGCGCAGCGGGAAGCGGACGTAGATCGACGGCGAGGGCGTGTCCTGGTACTCGATCTCCGCCATGGCCAGCGCGGTGCGGTCGGTGGGGCACCAGTGGATCGAGCGCTTGCCGCGCTGCACGAAGCCTCGCGCGGTCAGCGCCGCGAAGGCCTCGAGGATCTCGGCCTCGAACTCCGGCGCCATGGTCAGGTAGGGGCGCTCCCAGTCCCCCCAGCCGCCGAGCCGCTTGAACTCGTCGCGCTGCACGTCCACCCACTTGCGCGCGTACTCGCGGCAGCCGCGCCGCAGCTCGAGGCGCGTGGGCCGGACCTTCTTCTCGGCGAACTCGCGGCCGACCTGCGTCTCGATCGGCATGCCGTGGTTGTCCCAGCCGGGCACGTAGGGCGCGTCGAAGCCGGCGAGCGAGGCCTGCCGCACGGCCGCGTCCTTCCAGATCTTGTTCGCCGCCGTGCCCATGTGCAGGTGGCCGTTCGAGTTGGGAGGGCCGTCGTGCAGCAGCCACGTGGGCCGGCCGGCGCGCCGGCGGCGCAGCTCGGCGTAGGGTCGCGCTGCTTCCCATCCGGCGAGCCGCTGCGGCTCGCGCGTCGCGAGGTCGGCCTTCATGGGGAAGGACGTGACGGGCAGGTTGAGCGTGTCGCGGTAACCGGGCTTCTTCGGACGCTCGGACTGCTCGGACATGGATCCTCCGTTACGGGTCGGCGACGAAAAACGAAAACGCCCCAGCGGCGCGTGTGCCGTTGGGGCGACGGGATCGTCGCGGTGCCACCCAACTTCACGCCGGCCTCGCGGCC
>CAIXRL010000049.1 GCA_903921835.1 Candidatus Eiseniibacteriota bacterium
GCTCGAGCACGCGGAGCAGCTTCACCTGCAACATCGGCGACATCTCGCCGATCTCGTCGAGGAACAGGGTGCCGTTGTTGGCCAGCTCCATGAGGCCGAGCTTCTGCGCCCGCGCGTCGGTGAACGCGCCCTTCTCGTAGCCGAAGAGCTCGCTCTCGAGCAGCTCGCTGGGGATCGCGGCGCAGTTGATCTCGACGAACGGCTGCGAATGCCGCGCGCTCATGCGGTGGATGAGGTTCGCGAAGTACTCCTTGCCGGTGCCGCTCTCGCCCTCGATCAGCACGCTGGTCGTGTCGCCGCGGGCGACCTGCTCGGCGATCGCGTACGCCTCCTGCATCGCCGGGCTGGCCGAGTGCAGGTAGTCCTCGTCCGCAAAGGCCTGGTTGCGCAGCCGGCGCAGTTCGAGCCACAGCTTCTGCGATTCCAGCGCGCGTGCCGCCAGGGCGAGCATCTCCTCGACCTGGAAGGGCTTCTTCACGAACCAGAACGCGCCCGCGCTCATCGCCTCGACTGCCGTTTCCAGCTCGCCGAACGCGGTCATGAGCACGACCGTGACCTCCGGCTGGCTGCGCTTGATCTCGCGCAGCAGCTCGATGCCGGTGCCGTCGGGAAGCTTCAGGTCGAGGAAGGCCATGTCGGGCATGGACTCCTCGATCGCGGCCCGGGCCTCGCGGACGGAGCCGGCCGTGACCACCGCGTAGCCGTCGTCCTCGAGCGCGCGGCCGACGAAATGCCGGATGGAGTCCTGGTCGTCGACAACGAGGACGTTCGCCTTGCTCATGATGGGTCTCCCTCTGGGTCGAGCGGCAGCTCCACGCGGAACGCGGCGCCGTGCCCTGGCTCACTGCGCACGGTCAGGCTGCCACCGTGCCGCTTGACGATGTCGTGCGTGACGTACAGACCAAGGCCGGTGCCTCCCGGCTTGGTCGTGAAGAACGGTTCGAACAGCGTGCGACGGGTCTCCTCGGACATCCCGGAGCCCAGATCGGTAACCGTGACCGCGATGCCGGCGACGGGTCCGCGGGCATGGCGGCCCGGGACCACTTCCGTGCGCACCGTGATGGCCGTTCCGGGCGGCGAGGCCTCGGCGGCGTTCTTGAAGAGGTTGATGAACACCTGCTGCATCTGATCGGGATCGAGGGGCACCGGCGGCAGTGCTGGCGCCGGCACGATCTGCAGCGCCACGTCGTGCGCCTGCAGCGTCGCCTCGACGGAGCGGTACGCACGCTGCAGCGCCTCCTCGACAGGGCGGGGCTGCAGGTCGAGCCGGCGCGGGTGCGTGACGTCGAACAGTTCCTGCACGATGCGGTCCAGCCGCCTCACCTCGCCGAGGATGAACTCGACGTTCTGGCGCTGGCGCTCGTCCCCGCTGACCACACGCGCGAGGTGCTGCACGCCCATGCCGATGCCGGTGAGCGGATTGCGGATCTCGTGCGCGACGCTCGAGGTGAAGCGTCCCAGCGCGGCGAGCCGGTCGGTCTGGCGCGCCTGCTCCTCCGCGCTGTGGATGGGCCGCAGGTCCAGGAACGTGGCGACCGCGCCGTAGACCGCGCCCGAGTCGTCGCGCAGCGGCGACACGGTGAGCCGGACCGGCACGGGCTGGCCGTCGCGCGCGCGCAGGAAGATCTCCTGTCGCCCCGCGTCCCGGCCCCGCGCGAGCGTGTCGCGCACGAGCGCCTGAGCATCGGGGCCGAACAACTCGCCCACGCCATGCCCGAGCACCTCGCGTTCGGGCCAGCCGAGCAACACCTCCGCCGCGTGGTTGAAGCCCAGCAGCTCGCCACGCAGATTGACGGCAAGCAGCGAGTTCAGCATGCCGTCGAGCACGTGCTGCTGGAAGCGCTGGCTCTGGCGCAGTGCCTGGAAGAGCCGGGCGTTCTCGACCATGGGAGCGACCGAGAGCGCGATGGACTCGACGAGTGTCGTGTCCGACGGCGTGAGCGCCGGCAGCCCCGCGCGGCGGCCTGCGGCGATCACGCCCAGCGACGGCAGCCGTTCGCACGCCAGGCAGCGCCGCTGCGCCTCCTCGCGCCGTGCCCGCCAGTCGGCCGTGGCGCATCCCGCGGGCGGGGCTACCGTCGAGGCGTCGCCGATCTGGCAGTCCCCGCACGCAGGTTCCTCGCGCACGGAGCGGCTGCGCTGCAGCGGCACGCATGCGAGCGAGCCCAGGGCCGCAAACGTCTGGTGCAGCGGGTGAGCCGTGGGCAGGAACGCCGGCGGGTGTCGCCGGCAGTCGTGATGGAGCAAGGAGCGATGCTGCCACACTGCGCGCGCCAGCGAGCCGTGTTCACCGGCCAGCGGCAGTTCGAGCGGCTCGGCGTTACCCTCCTCCCCGGCCCAGGAACCGCACAGGACGCCGCGTTCGCGGTCGATCAGGAGCAGCCCCACCTGTTCGAAGCCGAACGCGTGGCGCAGGTAGCGCGTGACGGTACGCGTTGTCTCGGCCACGTCCGCCGTGGTCGTGAGACGTCCGGCGACCTCGCGCAGCGAGACCAGCTGGACGCTCGTCTCGATCAGACGCCGATGGCTGCGCTCGAGTTCCTCGACGAGCTCGGCGAGCGTCCGCACGAGCGCATCGGGATCGTCGAGCGCCACGACGGCCGAGCCGGCCGCGCGATCGGACAGCCCCCGCACCTCGTCCACCCGACGGAGCAGGCTCCGCAGGGTGTCGCGATTCGAATCGGTCATGGGACCGCATCGTCGCCGGCGAAGGGGTTCGCCGACGCGTTCTCTCGGGATCTGCGGAAGCGCGCCGCCTGTGGGCGGGGGTCGGCGGCGCGCTTCGGGATCGGTCCGCGGGCGGAGGAACGCCCGCGAGGGCTCAGGCGTTCTCGACGAAATCGCGAACGGTCTGCGCCACGTGGCGAATCATGTCCTCCGTCAGTTCGGGATAGATCGGGAGCGCCAGCGTCTCGAGGGCCGCGGCCTCCGAGACCGGCATGTCACCCGGCTTGTAGCCCAGGTGCGCGAAGCACTTCTGCACGTGCAGCGGCACAGGGTAGTAGACCTCGCAGCCGATGTTCTTCTCCGCGAGGTGCTTCTTGAGTGCGTCGCGGTTCGGAACGCGGATCACGTACTGGTTGTAGATGTGGCGCGTGCGCGTGTCGTGGTGGGGTCGGCCGACCTTCGAGCCCTCGAAGAGCCGATTGTACAGCGCGGCGTTCTGCGCGCGACGCTCGCTCCAGCGGTCCAGGTGGCGCAGCTTCACGCGCAGGATGGCCGCCTGCAGGGCGTCGAGACGCGAGTTGGTGCCGACGAGCGAGTGGTAGTATTTCGGCTTGGCCCCGTGGTTGCAGAGCATGCGGGCTTTCTCTGCCAGTTCGGCGTTCTGCGTCACCATCATGCCACCGTCGCCGGCGCCGCCCAGGTTCTTGGACGGGAAGAACGAGAACGTGCCGAAATCGCACATGGACCCCGAGCGCCTGCCCTCCCACTCCGAGCCGATCGACTGCGCCGCGTCCTCGATCAGGTAGATCTGGTGCTTGTCGCAGACGGCCTTGATCGCGGGCAGGTCGCAGCACTGGCCGAACAGCGACACCGCCACCACCGCCTTCGTGCGCGGCGTGATCGCCTTCTCGAGCAGGTGCACGTCGAGGTTGTACGTGCGCGGGTCCACGTCCACGAAGACCGGCGTCGCGCCGTTGTTCGCGATCGTGCCCGCCGTGGCGAAGAAGGTGTACGCCGGCGAGATGACTTCGTCGCCGGGCCCGATGCCGAGCGTCCAGAGCGCCAGCAGGATGGCGTCCGTGCCCGAAGCGCAGGCGACGGCGTGCGCGGTCTGCGAGTAGCGCGCCACTTCCTGCTCGAGCGCCGCCACCTCCGGGCCGCCGATGAAGTGACAGCTCTCCATGACGCCCTTCACGGCGGCGTCGACCTCGGGCCGGATCGTGTCGTACTGCGCCTTGAGGTCGAGAAGCGGCACCTTCGTGATGGTCTGGGTCGACATCGGGATTCCCTCTCGTATGGGGTTAAAGGCCGGGTGGCTGCGCAGCGCGGTTCATGAAGGCTCCCGGCTACGCGTCCACCCAGCCCTGGTTCTCCAGAAGCTGCTCGACGGGCACCGGCCGCAACGGCCGCGCGGGCTTGCCCATCACCAGCATGCGCGGCTCGACGTCCTTCGTGACCGTGGAGCCGGCCGCGACGAGCGCGTCCTCCCCGATCACGACGCCGGGAAGCGTGACGCTGCAGGCGCCGATGCGGCCGCCCTTCTTCACGGTGACACCCTTGAAGTGCTTGAAGCGCTCCTGCGTGCGGCCGACGAAGTTGTCGTTGGACGTCACCACGCCGGGGGCGATGAACACGCGGTCCTCGAGGGTGCAGTAGGCGCAGAGGTAGCTCTCGCTCTCCAGCTTGCAGTAGCGCCCGACGCTGCAGAAGTTCTCGATCGTCACGCCGCGGCCGACGATGGTCCCGCGTCCGACGGTGACGTTCTCGCGCACCGTGCACAGGTCCGCCATCAGCACCTTGGCGTCGATGCCGGCGCCGCGGTAGAGCACCACGCCCGTGCCGACGATGCAGAGGTCGCCCACGGCGAGTGGGGGCAGCTCCTGCTCCTTCGTGGTGGCCGAGTTCGCGGCCTTCATGGGCAGCTTGCCCAGCGAGGCGAACTCGTCGATGCGGACGTCGTTGCCCACGATCGTGTCGGCGTGGATCACGACGTGGTGGCCAAGCCTGCAGTTGGTCCCGATGCGGACGTTGGCCCCGATGGCGCAGAACTCGCCCATCGTGGTGCCCGCGCCGACCTGTGCCGACGGGTGGACCGTGGAGGTCATGCGACCTCCACCGGCAGCGGCTGGATCGCCACGGGTGCGCCGCCGTTCTTGAGCGACCGCTGCGCCGCATCGAGCACCTTGACCACGCGCAGCCCGTCGAGGCCGTCGGTGAGCGGGCGCTTGCGATCGCGCACGCACTCGACGAAATGGGCGCACTCGAGCTTGAGCGGCTCCTGCAGCGAGAGCTTGGGAATGAGGATGTCGCCGTTGCGCACGGTGAGCGCGTCGCCGTACGACACGATCTCGCCGGCGCGGTCGACGCCCTTGTCGTAGACCTTGATCTTCTCGCTGGCTTCCATGTCGTCGAACACGACCATCTTCTGCGTGCCCACGACCGTGAACTTGCGCAGCTTGTGCGGATCGAGCCATGAGACGTGCACGTGGGCCAGCTTTCCGCCCGGGAAGCGCAGATCCACGAAGACCACGTCCTCGACGCCCTTCTGCAGGAACGCCGAGCCGCGGGCGACCACGTCGAGCGGCTCCATGTCGAGCAGATGCAGGATGACCGACAGGTCGTGCGGCGCGAAGCTCCAGAGCGCGTTCTCGTCCTTGCGCACCTTGCCCAGGTTCACGCGCTGGCAGTAGATGTAGAGAAGGTCGCCGAGGCTGCCGTCCTTCACCATCTTCTTCATGTACTGCACGCCCGGGTGGTAGAGCAGGAGGTGGCCGACCATCAGGATGCGGTTGCCGGTCTTCGCCAGGCGCACCAGCTCCTCGGCGTGCGCGACCTCGAGCGTCAGCGGCTTCTCGACGTAGACGTCCTTGCCGGCCTCGAGCATGAGCTTCGCGATCGGGTGGTGCCCGATGGCCGAGGCGGAGACCACCACAGCCTGCACCTCCGGGTCGCCTGCAACCTGGGCCGCGTCCGGGTACGCCCGGGCCGTGGGGTACTGCGCGGCCGACCTGGCCAGACGCTGTGGGTCCGCGTCGCAGAGCGCGACGAGCCGCGCGCCCGCCAGGTTCGCGAAGTTGCGCACCAGGTTGGCGCCCCAGTCACCCGTTCCAACGACGGCGATTCCGATCTTCTCCGACACACGACCTCCTGTCAGCGCCCGTGGCCTGGGCGCGGGGCTCATCCAAACGCTGCACGCTACCGCGCGTCCCGGGGACGGTCAACGGCCCTCGTGAACCGCGGAGAATGTGTTGATGGTCTTCGACGTCCCGGTGCCCGGGGCGGCCGACGCCGGCCCGCCCGGCCCATTTCCCCGCCTCGCGCTCCCTGCATCCGGTCGCACCCCTGGCCCGGACGCCACGCCACCGGCTTTGGGTGCCGTATCGCGGAAGCACGTTCAGGCCGCCATGGATTCGATGCCTTCGACGCGATTGCGGCCGTTTCGCTTCGCCAGGTAGAGCGAGCGATCCGAGGAGGCAATGAGCGACGTCACGTCGTCGCCGTCCTCGGGGAAGCAGGCGATGCCGACGCTGACCGTGATGATGCCGGGACTGACGAGCGGGAACCCGTGCGCGGCGACGGCGGAGCGCAGCCTCTCGGCGACCGCGGCGGCGCCGGGGCGCAGCGTCTGCGGCAGGATGACCGTGAACTCGTCGCCACCGTACTTGGCGACGAGGTCGAACGAGCGCACCTGGGTCGCGAACAGCTGCGCCATCTCGCGCAGCAGACCACTGCCGCGCAGGTGCCCATTGCGGTCGTTGTAGCCCTTGAGATTGTCCACGTCCAGCATCAGCAGCGAGAGCGGCTGCTTGAATCGCGCCGCGCGCTTGACCTCGCGGCGCAGCGCGCTCTTGAGGTAGCGGTAGTTGAAGACCTGCGTGAGGTCGTCGGTGACCGCGAGCTTCTCCAGGTTCTCGGCGAGCCGCATGTTGTCCAGCATCGCGCCGGTGTACGCCGCGAGGAGCGCGAGCGTGCGCGCCTCGCGGTGGCCGAACCGGGCGCCGGACTTGCGGCGCAGCACCGCCACGTAGCCCAGTTCCATGTCACGCATGCGCACCGGCACGAATACCGCGGGGCCGGTCTCGACGTCCGGGCAGCGGATCTCCGACGACGCGCGCTCGGATTCAGAAAGGTCGGCGAGCGCTCGCGGGGTCGCGGCGCGCATGACGGTGCGCTCGAACGTGCCCGGCGTCGCGGGCGCGTCGACGGACACCGGGAACTCGTCCCCCATGCGCAGCGCCCAGCGTTCGAAGTGGCGGCCGGTGAAGAGCCCGAGCACCACGCCGTCCGCTTCGGTCAGCAGCAGTGCGCGCCGCAGCAGGCCGGCGATGAGATCGGAACGCGACCGGCTGGCTGTGCGTCCGGTGAGCTCCATGAGCGAGGCGAGCAGTCTCTGGCGTGCGGGCATGGTCATGTGTTCCCTAAGGTCCGGTGGGTCAAATCCCACGAACAGGTCGCAATGCCTGTGCCAGTTGACCCTGCCCGACTAGCGGCCCCGTGCCCCCGCCGAGATTCGCAGCAGCAACCACAGACAGCGCGTGGCGAAGAGCCCCAGACCCGCCAAGAGCAGGGCCCATCCCATGATCCGCTGCAGGGTGGTCAAGGGTAAGTGGGCATTGACGTTGATCCACATGCGAAGCGCCCAGCCCAGAGCCAGCGTCAGTGCCCCGGCGAGCGCCGCCTGCGCCATGCGCCAGAGGTCGGCCTCCGTCGCGGGGGGGCTCGCAGGTGCCGGGAGAGCCGCACCTGCCGAGCGTGCATTTCGCACGATGGCGGGCGCGGCGGCGCGATATTGACCAACCGCCGGTCCGCGCCGGGCCACCCACAGCCGGGTCGCCCCGAACAAGAAGCTCCTGCGCGCGGCGACCTCGAGCCCCGCTCCCGCCAGGTCGCGCTCGAACTCCGGGCCGGCTCCGAACTCGAAGATGGACTCGCTCAGGTAACGATACGCCGACGGGTCCGGCGAGAAACGACCCGCGAGCGGGATCACGTGGCGGACCCAGAACGCGTGCGGCCCGTGCAGCGGACCCGGCGCGGGCGCCGACGCCTCGAGCACCGACAGCGTGCCGCCGGGACGAAGCACGCGCGCGATCTCGACGAGCGCCGCCGGACGAGGTCGCAGGTTGCGCGCGCCGAACGCCACGGTCACCGCGTCCACCGAGCCATCGCGCAGCGGCAGGTGGAAGGCGTCCGCGCATGCGACGCGCGGCGCCCAGCCGGGACCTCCCTGCGTGTCGCGCGCAACCTCGAGCATCGCGAAGCTCACGTCCACGCCGAGCACGACGCGACCTGGACGGCGCAGTCCGGCCAGCGAGACGCCGCTGCCGGTGCACAGGTCGAGCACGATGTGAGCGTCGGCGGGCACCGCGCCCCACATGGCCTCGCGCCACGCGCGGTCCTGCCCCAGCGTCATCACGCGATTGAGGAGGTCGTAGCGCCCCGAGACGTCGTCGAACATGGACGCCATCGCGGTGGCCGCGTGCGGCTGGAAACGCTCGGAGGATGACATGATCGGATTTCCCGGCCTCGCGTCGGGAAAGCGACTGGTGCGCCCGACAGGAATCGAACCTGTAACCTTCAGCTCCGGAGGCTGACGCTCTATCCAATTGAGCTACGGGCGCACGACGGGCCTGGCCCGGACGATTCATGAACCGCGAGCCGGGAGTGCGAGATGTGCGTCAGCCGCAAGAAGATCGGCCGGCCGCGCCGCAGCCGTGTTGCGAACACGATGAGGACAGCGGCCGGTCGAGCTTCGCAGCGGCTGACGCGCAGATCGCGCTCGCAGGCGGCGGGCTCATGAATCGTCCGGGCTAGGCTTATAGCACACGCGGGGCGGTGGTGCACGCGACCTGCCCCGCCACAACGCGCGGATGAACGCCGCAGTCGTGTGTGGCGCAGTGGCATGGAGAGCCGGCGGCGACGCGCGCTCCCCCTCGCTCCCGGACCCCCCGCGTGCGATATCGAGGCAACTTGGCAACTTGGCCTGTCGATTGCCGGCAACTGTGCTAGATTGTCCCGAATGAACGGTCCGGCCGCGCCACGATGGCGCTGCGCAACCAAAGGGGCTTCCGCTGACTGACAGCATCGCACTGTCCCCAGGCGACTACTTTCCGGATGGATTTGTCCTGCCCCGCATCATCCAGGGCGGGATGGGGGTCGGTGTCTCCAACTGGCGGCTCGCGAACGCCGTGGCAAGCCTTGGCCAGCTCGGGGTCGTCTCGGGGACGGTGATTGATTCCGTGCTCGCCCGCCGTCTGCAGGACGGCGACCCGGGCGGGCACATGCGGCGCGCCATGGAGCACTTTCCCATCCAGCAGGTCGCCGCCGAAGCGCTGGAGAGGTGGTTCCGCCCCGATGGCCGTGCCCCGGGGGCGCCCTACGCCGCGCTGCCGATGTACCAGCAGGTCGTCACGCGCGCCCGGGAGCAGTTCACGATCCTCTCCGCGTTCGTCGAGGTGCATCTCGCCAAGGAGGGGCACGCCGGCCCCGTCGGCATCAACCTGCTGACCAAGGTGCAGATGCCGAACCTCGCGACGCTTTACGGCGCGATGCTGGCGGGCGTGGACTTCGTGCTGATGGGTGCAGGCATTCCGCGTGAAATCCCGGGCGTGCTCGACGCGCTCGCGAGCCATCACCCGGCCCAGATGCGGCTCGACCTCGAGGACGCCGATCCGGGGCAGGTCGAGTATCTGCGCTTCGACCCGGCCGTACACTGGGACGGACCTGCGCCCACCGTGCTGCGTCCGCGCTTCCTGCCCATCATCGCCAGCAACTCGCTCGCGACCATGCTCGTGAAGAAGGCCAACGGCCGCGTGGACGGCTTCGTCATCGAAGCTCCCACGGCCGGCGGACACAACGCCCCGCCGCGCGAGCGCGAGGTCTCGACCGAGACCGGCGAGCCGCTGTACGGCGTGCGCGACGTCGTGGACCTGGAAAAGGTGCGCGATCTCGGCCTGCCCTTCTGGCTCGCCGGTGGCGCCGGCCGCCCGGAACGCCTCGTGGAGGCGCTCGCCGCGGGCGCCGCGGGTATCCAGGTTGGCACGCTGTTCGCGTATAGTGACGAGTCCGGGATCACAGAGCAGATCCGGCGCTCCGTCCTGGAGAGCGTCGCGCGCGGAACGGCCCGCGTCCGAACCGACTCACGCGCTTCGCCCACCGGGTTCCCTTTCAAGGTGGTGTCCTGGGAAGGGGACCCTGCGGAAGGGGTGGCGCGCAAGCGGATCTGCGACCTTGGTTATCTTCGCAACGCCTACAGCAAGGGCGACAAGGGTGTCGGCTACCGCTGTGCCAGCGAGCCCGAGGACCAGTTCATCGCCAAGGGCGGCGCCACGGAGGAGACCCCGGGCCGCATGTGCCTGTGCAACGCCCTGCTCGCCACCATCGGGCTGGGCCAGGCGCGCGAGGAGGGCACGGTCGAGCCACCGTTGCTCACGAGCGGCGACGACCTCACGAACCTGGCCGAGTTTCTCGGCGGGCGAACGAGCTATACCGCTGCCGACGCGATGCGCTGGCTGCTGGGCGGTCCTGCCGCCACCTGAGTCCGGCGGCGCATCGGCGCCGCCGGCGAGACACGACGGGGCGCGAAGCCGACCGGCTTCGCGCCCCGTCGCATGTTCGCGCCGGGTCTCCGGGCCCCCGGCCCTTTCCGGGCGCTCCTCACGCCCGCGAGCCGCGAAGCCTCAACCCTTCCCCGTCACGCGCAGCACCTCCGCCACGTCCTTGTCGCCCCGGCCGGAGAGGTTCACGACGACGCGCGTTTCGCGCCCGAGCGCCCTGCCCTCGCGCAGGACCCACGCCAGCGCGTGCGCGGACTCCAGCGCGGGCAGGATGCCCTCGAGCCGCGACAGCGCCGCGAACGCGGCCAGCGCCTCGTCGTCGGTGGCGTGCGAGTACTCGGCCAGCCCCTGGTCGAGCAGCCACGCGTGCTCGGGGCCCAGCGCCGGGTAGTCCAGGCCCGCCGAGACCGAGTGCGTCTCGCGCACCATGCCGTGCGCGTCCTGAAGTATCAGCGTGCGCGTGCCGTGCAGCACGCCGACGCTGTGCTCGGGCACGCGCGCGGCGTGCAGGCCGCTCGCGAGCCCGTGCCCGCCGGCCTCGACGCCCACCTTGCGCACGCCCGCGTCGCCCAGGAACGCGTGGAAGAGCCCGATCGCGTTGCTGCCGCCGCCGACGCAGGCGACGAGCACTTCGGGCAGACCGCCGGCGAGCGCGGCGAACTGCGCGCGCGCCTCGATCCCGATCACGCGGTGGAAGTCGCGCACCATGACCGGGAACGGGTGTGGCCCCAGCACCGAGCCGAGCACGTAGTGCGTGTCCCGCACGCGCGTGACCCAGTCGCGCATGGCCTCGTTCACGGCATCCTTGAGCGTGCGCGAGCCGGCGTTCACCTCGCGCACATCGGCCCCGAGCAGCCGCATGCGCTCGACGTTGAGCTTCTGGCGGCGCATGTCCTCGGCGCCCATGTACACGGTGCACTCGAGCCCGAAGCGCGCCGCAGCCGCGGCGCTGGCGACGCCGTGCTGGCCGGCACCGGTCTCGGCGATGATGCGCGGCTTGCCCATGCGTCGCGTGAGCAGGCACTGGCCGATGGTGTTGTTGATCTTGTGCGCGCCTGTGTGCAGCAGGTCCTCGCGCTTGAGGAACACGCGGCAACCGGCGGCCTCGGAGAAGCGCTTCGCCTCGATGAGCGGCGTGGGCCGGCCCGCGAAGTCGCGCAGCGTCCCGGCGAGCTCGTCCTGAAACGCGGGGTCGGCCTGCGCGTCGAGATACGCCTGCTCGAGTTCCACCAGCGCGTGGATGAGCGTTTCGGGAACGAACTTGCCGCCGTAGGGCCCGAAGTGGCCGGTGGCGTCAGGCTGGATCGGTAGCGCGTTCATCGAACTCCCGCACGGCGGCGACGAAGCGCCGCACCTTGCCACGGTCCTTGATGCCCGGCGCGCCTTCGAGCCGGGATGCCGCGTCCACGCCGAAAGGCGCAGCGGCAGCGAGGGCGGCTGCGACGTTGTCCCCGTCAAGGCCGCCGGCGAGCATGAACGGCCGCCCGCCGCACAGTGTACGCGCCTGCTTCCACGGGAACGTCATCCCTGTTCCGCCCAGCAGCGTGGCGTGGGCCGTATCCAGCTGCACGAGGTGCGGCTGTGGCGCCAGCGCCCCATGTGCGGCGCCATCGGCGTCCACCGGGGTGACGAACGCGCACGGCAGCGGAAAGTCCGCGGGCCAGCCGCCGGAATCCACCCGGTGCAGCTGCAGCCGCGCTGCCCCCGCCCGGCGCGCGAGCGCGAGCGCCTCGTCCGGGCCGAGGCTGGCGACGATGGCCACGCCCACGGCGCCCGGCAGCCCGGCGAGGATGGCCGCCATGGCCTCCGGGCCGATCTCGCGCGGGCCGCCCGCGGCGACGATGAAGCCCAGCCAGTCCGCTCCGCACTCGCGCGCCCACGCGGCGTCCTCGGCGCGCGTCAGGCCGCAGACCTTCACGATCGTGCGCCGGCGGCCGCTTCCCTCCGCTCGCTCCCCGCCGTTCACGCCGCGCCGCGCGCCGCGGCGGCGAGCTGCGCGAGCGTGGCCGCGGGGTCGGCGCTGGTCATGAACACTTCTCCCATCAGCACCGCGTCGCAGCGCGTCTCGCGCAGGCGCGCCAGCTCCTCGGGGTGCGAAAGCCCGCTCTCGGCCACCGCGGTCACATACGGGGGCAGGTGCGGCAGCAACCGCAGCGACGTGCCGAGGTCCACCTCGAACGTGTGCAGGCTGCGGTTGTTGATGCCGACCAGGGTCGCTCCCGCGCGCAGCGCCGGCGCCAGCTCGGCCTCGTCGTGCACCTCGACCAGCGCGTCGAGTCCGATCAAACGCGCCTCGGTGATGAAGCGCTGCAGTTCGGTCTCCGACAGCAGGGCCGCGAGCAGCAGCACGGCGTCCGCGCCGCGCGCGGCGGCGTCCAGGATCTGGTAGGGATCGACGACGAAGTCCTTCATCAGCAGCGGCAGTCTCACTTCGGGTCGCACGCGATTGATCCAGTGCGGGTCGCCCTGGAAGTGGTCGGGCTCGGTGACCAGCGAGACGGCAGCGGCGCCGCCCGCCTCGTAGAGCTTCGCGGTCGCGACCGGGTCCACGTGCTCGTTGAGCGGTCCCCGCGAGGGGGAGGCGCGCTTGACCTCGCACAGCATGCGAAGTGGATCCCCGGCCACCCGGCGTCGCAGGGCGCGCTCCAGGCGGCAGGCGGGCTCGATGCGGCCAATGTGCCCTCGCAGCACGTGCGCAGGCGTCGCCAGGCGCATCTCGGCGACGCGGCGGCGGCGGTCGGCGGCGATGCGCGCGAGGAAGTCCGTGCCGGGCGCGCTCACGACGACGGCCCCGTCACGATCACTCCGCCCGCGACGGCCTCGCGCCCGGGTACGGTCAGCACGCAGCCCGCGACCATGTCGTGGAGCGTCTGGCGGCGCGGCGTCCACAGGTTGAAGAGGTAGCCCAGGCCGCACAGCATCGCCGAGAGCCACTGCGCGAAGTAGCGCGCTGTGGCGCGGCCGAACGAGATCCGCCTTCCGCCCCGGTCCCCCACGCAAACCCCCAGCAGTTGCTGGCCCAGCGTGCCGCGCCAGCGCGAGCTCTCGAGCAGCGCGCAATACAGCCACCACGATGCCGTCGAAATGCCCAGCGCGATCAGGAGTCCGTTCATCTCGTTCTCCCGCAAGGTGTGCATCGCAAACGGCGTCGGCAGTCCCATGCTGACGCGCACGATGGCGTCCGGGAAGAAGAGCACAAGGACATCCACCAGCATGGCCCCGGCGCGCCGCCAGAACCCGGCGCAGCGGACCGCGGACGCGACGACGGGCTCCGCCACGATGCGCGAGGCGACGACCTCGACGCCCTCGACGACGGGCGCCTGCGGGGTGCGCACCTCGCCGCAACGCGCGCACGTCGACGTCGAGTCCGGTGTCCACGTGCCGCAGCGGGTGCAGTACACGGCTCGCCCCTACCCTCGAAAGGCGGCCATGTCGGCCAGCTTGCGGGTGGCGTCGCCACTGTCGATCGCACTGCGTGCGCGTTCGATGCCGGCGCCGATGTCGGGGACCACGCCGGCGACGACGAGTGCGGCCGCGGTGTTCAGGATGACGATGTCGCGCGCGGCGCCCATCTCGCCCGCGAGCACGGCGTGGACGCGCAGGGCGTTCTCGGGCGCGCTGCCGCCCGCGACGCCGGAGCGATCGGTGTGCGCGAGGCCGTACTGCGCCGGGTCGACCTCGAATTCGCTCACCTTGCCGTCGCGCAGCTCGGCGACGTGGTTCTTCGCGAACACCGTGAGCTCGTCCATGCCGTCGTGTCCGTGCACCACCATGGCGCGCTCGCTGCCGAGCTCATGCAGCACGTCGGCGATGAGCCGCACCAGGTGGTCGGAGTAGACGCCGAGCAGCTGACGCGTGGCGCTCGCGGGATTGGCGAGTGGCCCCAGCACGTTGAACAGCGTGCGGATGCCGAGCTCGCGCCTCGGGCCGACGGCGTGACGCAGCGCGCCGTGGTAGTTGGGCGCGAACAGGAACGTGATCCCGATCGCGTCGAGCGAGCGGGCGGCGTCCACCGGCGTGAGGTCCAGGCCAACGCCGAGCGCCTCGAGCACGTCGGCGCTGCCCGCGCGGCTGGAGACGGCGCGGTTGCCGTGCTTGGCCACCGCGACGCCGCACGAAGCGACGACGATCGCGACCGTCGTCGAGATGTTGAACGTGCCCGCGTTGTCCCCGCCGGTCCCGCAGGTGTCGAGCAGCGGCGCGCGTTTGCTGTGCAGCGGCGGGACCAGCGCACGCATGGCCTGCGCCATGCCGGCGATCTCGTCGGCGGTCTCCCCCTTCATGCGCAGCGCGACGGCCAGCCCCGCGATCTGGGACGACGTCGCTTCACCGGCGAGGATCTGCTCCATCGTGGCGCGGGACTGCTCACGCGAGAGATTCTCGCCCGCGACGACCCTGGCGATTGCGGTCTGGATCAACTCGGCACTCTCCTCTGCTGGCGGCACAGCGTCAGGAAGTTCTCGACCAGCTTGAGCCCCTGCAGCGTCAGCACGGACTCGGGATGGAACTGCACGCCCCAGGTTTCGTGGGTCCTGTGCTTGAGGCCCATGAGCTCGCCTTCCGGGGTCCACGCGACCGGCTCGAGCACCTCGGGCAGCGAATCGCGATCCACGATGAGCGAATGATACCGCGTCGCCTCGAACGGGTTGTCCAGGCCTGCGAAGAGCCCGCGGCCCCTGTGCAGGATGGGGCTGGTCTTGCCGTGCATCAGGCGCGGGGCGCGCTGCACGCGGCCGCCGAACACCTCGCCGATCGCCTGGTGCCCCAGGCACACGCCCAGGATCGGGACCTCGCCCGAGAAGGTGCGGATGACGTCCTCGGAGATGCCGGCGTCCTTCGGTTCGCCGGGGCCGGGCGAAATGATGATGCCCTCGGGCGCCAGGGCGCGGATGGCGTCGGGCGCCACCGCGTCGTTGCGGTGCACGACGACCGCGGCGCCCAGCGTGCCGACGTACTGGACCAGGTTGTAGGTGAACGAGTCGTAGTTGTCGATGACGACGATCATCGCTCACCCCGCTCGGCGCGCTGCACGGCGAGCCACAGCGCCCTGCCCTTGTTCATGGTCTCCTCCCACTCGCGCTGCGGGTCGGAGTCCGCGACGATGCCCGCCCCGACGCCCCAGTAGGCGCGGCCGTGGGCGTACACGAGCGTGCGGATCGCGATCGCGAGATCGAGGTTGCCATGGTAGTCGAAGTGCCCGACCGCGCCCGCGTAGATGCCGCGCCGCACGGGTTCGAGGTTCTCGATGATCTCCATCGCGCGCACCTTGGGGGCGCCCGAGACGGTGCCCGCGGGGAACGTCGCGCGCACGACTTCGAGCGGCGCCAGGTCCCCGCGCACGCGGCCGCGCACGTTCGACACCAGGTGCATGACCTGCGAGTAGCGCTCGACGAGCATGTACTCGTTGGTCTCGACCGAGCCGAACTCGCTGACGCGACCGATGTCGTTGCGCCCCAGGTCCACGAGCATCACGTGCTCGGCGCGCTCCTTCTCGTCGGCGCGCAGCTCCTCTTCGAGCCGGCGATCCTCGTCCGCGTCGCGGCCCCGGGGCCGCGTGCCGGCGATGGGCCGCACCTCGATCGTCCCGTCGGTGCGGCGCACCAGCACCTCGGGCGAGCTGCCGACAATGGCGAACTCGCCGAGCTGCAGGTAGTACATGTACGGCGAGGGGTTGGTCACGCGCAGCGCGCGGTAGCCCTCGAACGGCGGCTGCGAGACGTCGGCGCTCATGCGGTGGCTGAGCACGACCTGGAAGATGTCGCCGGCGCGGATGTGCTCCCGGGCGGTCTCGACCGCGGCCATGTAGCGCTCGCGGCTGACCGAAGAGCGCGGCTCGCCGGCCTCGCCCCACGCCGGGGGCTCGATCCAGGATTGCGGCCTGCGCAGCCGCTCCACCTCGGCGTTCAGCCGAGCGACCGCGTCGTCGTACGCACTGTCGGCGTCGTCGCCACCGCGTGCGTGCGTCACGACCTTCATGGTGTGCGTGAGGTTGTCGAACACGCTCACGACGTCCCCGAACATGAAGACCGCGTCGGGCAGGTGCAGCTCGTCCGCGGCGAGGTTCGGGATGCGCTCGAACCAGCGCACCGCGTCGTAGCCGAAGTAGCCCACGGCGCCGCCGCAGAAGCGCGGCAGACCGGGCAGCTGCACCGCCTGGTGCTCGCGCAGCAATGCGCCCAGCTCGTCCAGTGGGTGCCCCTTGCAGGGCGTGACCCGACCGTCGCGGTGGATCTCGCAGCGTTCGCCGCGCGCGATGAACACGAGCGACGGCCTGCTGCCCAGCAGCGAGAAGCGGCCCCACTTCTCGCCGCCCTCCACGCTTTCGAGCAGGAACCCGTACGCGCCGTCGTGGATCTTGCGAAACGCCGAAACGGGCGTCTCGTGATCCGCGAACACCTCGCGATAGACGGGCACGAGCTTGCCGGTCTTCGCCAGGGCGTGAAACTCGGAGCGGGTGGGAACGATCATCGTCGCGGTCGCGGCGCGGACGCCGCCTCAGGAGCCTTTCGCACCGGGCGTCGCGAGCAGCTCGCGCGCCTGGCGCCGGGTGGGGTCCGTCACCCGCTCGCCCGCCAGCATGCGGGCCAGCTCCTCGATCCGGTCCTGCTCCCCGAGGACCGCAACCCGTGCACGGGTGCGGCCGTTCGCGACGCTCTTGGACACGGCGAAGTGACGGCTCCCCAACGCGGCGATCATGGGCAGGTGGGTGACGCAAATGACCTGGCGGTGCTCGGCCAGGCGCCGGAGGCGCTCTCCGACGGCCTGTGCAACGGCACCACCGATTCCTGAATCTACTTCGTCGAATACCAGAAGGTCAACGCGATCACGGGCTTGCAGGGCGCACTTGAGCGCCAGCATGACCCGGGACAGTTCCCCTCCCGATGCGATCTTCTGCAACGGGCGGCCCGGTTCGCCCGGATTCGGCGTGAACTGCAGCAGCACGTCGTCCAGCCCGTACGGTCCCGGCCGGCCCTCGGCGCCGGGCAGCACCTCGAACGCGATCGCAGCGTGCGGAAGACCCAGAGGCGCCAGTTCGCGCGTCAGCGCCGCCGACCACTCCCGGGCTGCCTTCTTGCGCCCGCTCGTCAACGCCTTGCCCCGGGCCATGCACGTGCGCTCGGCCTCCAGGAGCCGGGCGGTGGCGCGTTCGAGCGCGCCGTCGGCGTCCTCGCCCGCGCCGAGCTCGGCGCGCAACTCCTCGCGCCAGCGCAGCAGCTCGGCCACGGGGCGGCGGTACTTGCGCACGAGCCGCGCGTAGAGGTCGCGCCGGGCCTCCACCGCGTCGAGCGCCGCGGGATCGGCCTCGAGCTGGTCGAGGTAGCGCGCGAGCGTGCGCGCGGAGTCCTCGGCGGCGATGGCCGCCTCCTGCACCGGCGCGAGCACGTCCTCGAGGCTCGCGTCCAGCGCCGCCGCCTGCTCGAGCGCATGACGTGCCGCGCCCAGCGAGGCGCTCGCCGCGCCCTCGCCCTCGGAGAGCCGTTCGAGCGCGCTGCTGGCCAGTTCGCGCAGGCGGTCCGCGTGCGCGAGGCGCGCCGCGTCCGTGGCCAGCGTCTCCTCCTCGCCCTCGGCCAGGCGCGCCTCGTCCAGCTCGGAGGCCGCAGAGGCGAGGTAGTCGCGGCGCTCGGCGAAGGTCGCGAGCGAGTCGCGCAGCCGCCCGAGGTCGCCACCGGCCTCGCGCAGCGCGGCGAGCGCGTCGCCGTACGCGGCGCGCTCGGCGTCGAGGCCTGCGAGCCGGTCGAGCGTCGCGAGCGCCGCGCCCTCGCGCA
>CAIXRL010000050.1 GCA_903921835.1 Candidatus Eiseniibacteriota bacterium
CCGGCAATCACCTTCTGCGTGTTGATGCCGCGCGGCGGATCGATCTCGACGCTGACCACGAACTTCTCGCGCAGCTTGACGAGGAAGGCGGGCACCTCGGCGTCGCCGGACGCGTCCTCGGGCGGCGCCCGGTCCACGACGTGGACCTCGGCGCCGGAGGGCAGCAGTTCCGCCGCGAGGTGCGAGCCGAGCCGGTCGCGCATGGCGCGGATGTGCGCGGGCGTCGTGCCGCAGCAGCCTCCGACGATGCGCGCGCCCAGCGCGACGGCGCGGGCGGCGAACTCGGCGAAGTACTCCGGGCTCGACAGATAGACGTAGCGCCCTTCCACGAACTGCGGCAGTCCGGCGTTCGGCATGACGGACACGGGCAGGCCGTCGGAGGCGGCGACCAGGTCCTCGAGCACTTCCAGCGTGGGCTGCGGGCCGACGCCGCAGTTGACGCCGATGACGTCGGCGCCCGCCTGCCGCAACGCGCGCGCGACCAGTTGCGGCGTGTGCCCGTAGCGCGTCTTGCCGTCCAAGCCGAATGTCATCTGCGCGATGACCGGCACCTCCGTCGTGATCGAGCGCAGGACGCGCATGGCGACCAGGATCTCGTTCAGGTCCTGGAACGTCTCGAGCAGGAAGACGTCGAGCCCGCCCTCGAGCAGGCCCTCGACCTGCGCACGGAACGCTGTCTCGGCCTCTGCGATGGACACGGCGCCGAAGGGTTCCAGGTGCTTGCCGAGCGGCCCCATGGAGCCGGCCACGAAAGCGCTGGCGCCGACGATCTCGCGCGCGCCGCGGGCGATCTTCACGCCCTGCCGGGCGATGACGCGGGCACGATCCTGCAGGCCATGCGAGGCCAAACGCACCGCGTTTGCGCCGAACGTGTTCGTCTCGATGAGCTCGGCGCCCGCGGTCAGGTACTCGCGGTGGATCGCCTCGATGAGGGACGGCTCGGACGCGTTGAGCTCGTCGAAGCATCGCTCGTAGGCGATGCCACGATTGAACAGCAGCGTGCCCATGGCGCCATCGGCCAGCAGCGGGCCCTGCGCCAGGCGTTCGAGAAACGGGGAGGTAGGCATGAAGGCCGAATCTACGGGGTGAGCCCGGGGCGCGGCAAGCGGGCGGTTCGGCAGGGGGGAGTGCGTTGCGGGCGCCACGCTCCAAAGCAGCGGCGGCCCGGCCCGATGGCCGCGGTCGCGGCCGCGGCTGCGCGGGAGCGGGCTCGCGACCGCCGGCCATGCAGCGGGCCATTCCTGCCGCCGCGCCGCTCTGCTATCGTGCGCGACCGTGAACGCTCGCACACTCGCACTCGTCGCCGCGCTTTCCGCCGGCACCTCCGCCTCCGCGCTCGCCGCGGTGGCCGTCGTGCCCACGCTCCCGGTCTCGGCGCTGCACGCCGGCCAACATGCCGTCGTGCGCACGGGGTTCGCAGGCGATTCCATCGAGACCTTCGACGCCGATATCATGGGCGTGCTGGCGGGCGGGCGCGCGAACGGGGAGTACATCCTCGCGCGGGCCACCTCGCCACGCGTCGTGGCGTGCGGAATCGCCGCGGGCATGAGCGGCTCTCCGGTTTACGTGGAAGGCAAGCTCATCGGCGCGCTGTCCATGGGCTGGCCGTTCTCGCGTGAGCCCATCTTCGGCATCACACCGATCGGCGAGATGCTCACGGTGCTCGACCAGCCGGAGTCCGTGCACCCCGATGGCACGGCGGGTCCCGCGGGCGTGGATCCCGGCGTTTCCTCGGAGCGCTACCGCGGCCTGTCGTGGAGCGACGACTCCGTGGCGGCCCCGACCGCGACCTCCGCGCCGGGCCGACCGCGCGCGCTGCCGTTGCCGCTCGCCGCCGGCGGGCTCTCGCCTGAGGCGTTCGAGGCCGCGCGCGGGATCTTCGCGAACAGCGGCTTTCTGCTCACGCCCGGCGGGCGCGCCCGCGCCACGGCGCCGGCGAAGCCCGAGGCGATGGCGCCCGGCAGCGCGGTGGCGGTGGACGTGCTGCGCGGCGACCTCAACTTTTCCGCGATCGGCACGGTGACCTACCGCGACGGCGACCGGATTCTGATTTTCGGGCACCCGTTCTTCCAGAGCGGCGAGGTGTGCCTGCCGCTCTCGACCGCGAACATCGTGGGCATCCTTCCGAGCCTGTACGACTCGTTCAAGCTCGGCACGCCGGGTACGCCGATCGGGGTCGCGACGCAGGATCGCCGGCCCGCCGTGGCCGGGCGCATCGGGGGTATTCCACGCCTGATGCCGTTTTCCGTCGGCGTCCGCCGCGAGGGCGCCGCGCCGCAGCAGTTTCACTTCGAGAGTATCGAGGACCGCCTCATGCTCCCGCAGCTCGTCGGCGCCGCGGCCATGAGCAGCCTCATGGAATCCGGCGGCGGCGGCGCGCAGCAGACGCTGCGCTGGACGCTGACCGCGTGGCGCGACGGGAGATCCTTCCAGATGGGCGATCTCGCGGCGGGCGATTCGCCGCTCGCGGACGCGGCCGGCGCCATCTCTGGCCCGCTGCGCTTCCTCACCAACAACGCCTACCAGCGCTGGGCGCCCGACAGTGTGCACGTGAGCTTCGATGTGCTGGCCGGCCGCCGTCAGTGGACCGTGCGCGGCGCGAGCCTGGATGCCGCCACGGTTCGCCCGGGGAGCACGGCGCGCGCGCGGGTCGAGATCGAGCGCTGGCGCGGCGAGCGCCGGACGATCGCGATCGTCGTGGCGGTGCCCGCCGAACTGCCCAATGGCCGCTACCCGCTCTGGATCGGCGGCGGGGGCGAGTATGACCGCGCCACCGTCGTGCGCCTGCCCGCGCGCTACCGCCCGACGTCGCTGGAGGACGGGATGCGCCGCATGCAGGCTCTCAAGCGCTCCGATGCGATTTACGCCGCGCTGTGGGCGCGCTCGCCCGAGGTGACGCGCGACGGCGAGGACTATCCCGAGCTGCCGGTCTCGGCGCTCGCGGTGCTGGCCCCTGCGCAGGCGACGGGCGAGCGCATCCGCCGCGGCGAGTGGGCGCTGATGTCGCTGCAGTCGCAGGGCGTGGACGGAGTGTTGCGCGGCGAGGCCGCGCTGGACGTGATCGTGGACGACAGGGCGCCATGACGCCCGGAGGCGGGACGATGCGGAAGCTGTGGATCGCGGCGGGCGCCCTGCTCGCCCTTGCGCTGGGAACGAATGCCGCCCGGGCCACCGAGACGCAGTGGTGGCTGAGCGGCGCCGCCTCCGACTACACGCGCGCCGAGTCGAACGGCGCGATCGTGCGCGCCGACGGCGTTATCGTGCCGGGGCCGGCTGCGCGATCGTGGGCCGACGACAGCCTCAAGGTGGCGTGGTCCATTGCCGTGCTCGCGGACGGCTCGGTCGCGATCGCGGGCGACCACGGGCGCGTGGACCGCTGGACCGCGAAGGACGGCATCCGCCCCTGGGTGCGACTGGGCGCCGGCCAGGTGTTCGCGCTCGCGCGCTCGGGCGACGGCCTGCTCGCGGGCACGGGGCCGAACGGTCTCGTGTACCGCATCACGGGCAAGGGTGACACGGCGCTCGTGGCGAAGACGGGGGAGCGCTACGTCTGGGCGCTCGCCGACGGCGGCCACGGCGCCGTGTGGGCCGCGACGGGAACGCGCGGCCGCCTCATGCGCATCGAGGGCGGCGCCGCGCGCATCGCGTTCGACAGCGCGGAGAGCAACCTGCTCTGCCTGGCGCCGGACGGAGCGGGGGGCGTTTTCGCCGGCGGCGACTCGAAGGGACGCGTGTACCACACGTCTGCCGGCGGCACGACGACGACGGTCTACGACGCGGCCGAGGACGAGATCCGTTCGATCGCGCGCGACGCGGACGGCGCGCTCTGGGCGCTCGCCCTCTCGGCATCCGCCAGCGTGGACGAGGGCGACGACGACGAACGACCGGCGCCCGCGCACGCCGCGCCGGCCAGCGGGAAGGCCGTGCTGTACCGGATCGTGCCGGACAGCGCGGCCGTGCCGTTCTGGACCGCGCCGCAGCCGCTCGCGTATGCCGTGCTCGCGCAGGCGAAGGGCGGCGTGCTGGTCGCGACCGGCAATCGCGGCGGCCTGTTCGCGGTCGAACGCATGGGCATCGCCGCGCAGTGGCTGGCGCCCCCGCAGGGCCAGGTGACTGCGCTCACGCTGGGCGCGGACGGCGCCGTGTGGGCAGGCACCGCGAACCCCGCGGCGCTGTGGAAGCTGGGACCGCAAACCTCGACGGACGGCGAGTTGCGCTCGCAGGTGCTCGACGCGAAGCGCTTCGCGCACTTCGGGCACGTGCGCTGGCGCGGCGTGGGTGAGCTTGCGATCGCGACGCGCAGCGGGAACTGCGAGCCCGCGGACAGCACCTGGAGCGCCTGGCTGCCGGTCGAGGGAGCCGGCGGTCCGGTGCGCTCGCCCGCGGCGCGCTACCTGCAGTGGAAGGTGCAGCTGCGCTCGGCGGGTGCGCGCCTGGACGACATCGGGATCGCGTGGCGCGAACAGAACCTGGCGCCGCGCGTGGACGAGATCGGCATCGCTCCGCAGGGGCTCAACTTCCGCGACGGCGAGATCGCGGCGCGCAGCGACGCCGTGACGCAGCAACTCCCGTCCGGCCAGAAGGTCGAGTACTCGATCTCGCTGCCCACCGCGAAGGCGATCCGCGAGCTGCCGCTGTGGGCGCGCGGGATGCGCACGCTGACGTGGCGCGCCGGCGATCCCAACGGCGATGCGTTGCGCTACCGGATCGAGTTGCGAAACGACGACGGTGGCGACTGGGTCGAGATCGGCAAGGACCTCGAGGCCACGCTCTACACCTGGACCACGAACACGATTCCCGATGGCCGCTACCGCCTGCGTGTCACGGCGAGCGACGCGCTCGCCAACGCGATCGGCGAGGAGCGCACCGGCTCGGCCGTCAGCGAGTCGTTCACGGTGGACAACACGCCGCCCGTGGTGACGCGCCTGGACGCCCGGGGAGCGACGCTCTCGGGCGAAGCCGAGGACGCGACCAGCCCGATCTGGCGGCTCGAGGCCTCGGTGGACGACGGCGACTGGCGCACTGTTGCGCCCGAGGGCGGACTCGCGGATGCGCTTCGCGTGCGCTTCTCGTTCACGCTGCCCGGTCTCAAGCCGGGCGAGCACGTCGCCGCCGTCCGCGCCGTGGACGTGGCGGGCAACGCGGCCACGAGCGCGATTCACCTGACCGTTCCCGCAGCGCACTGAGAGCAGGACCGTGAAGCCGGCGCCGCGCGTCCTCGAGAGTGGCGTCGCGCCGCCGGTATCGCCGCAGCGCACGCTCGAGCGGATGGCCGCGGGCGCGGGGCGAGGTTGCCGATGAACCCGCTGCGACAGTGGGTCGAAGCACTGCGCCCCATCGTGGACGGCGAACGTGCGCTCGCGTCCGTCCGCGCGATTGCGCGGCATCACCGGATCCAGGCGAGCCCGGGCTACGACGAGGCCGCCGCTTGGCTGGCCGAAGCCGCACGCGAGGCGGGACTCGAAGTCTCGGTCGAGACCGTTCCCGCCGACGGGCGCACGAGCCTCCTGGGCTGCGTCATGCCCGAGGGCTGGGCGTGCGACCACGCGCGTGCCGCGGTGGTGTCCGCGCGCGGGCGGGAGCCGCTCGCCGACTTCGCGAGCGAGCCGCTTTCGCTGATCCAGCGCAGCGCGCCGGCGTCCGGCCGCTTCGCGCTGGTCGCGGTCCCGGACGGCACGCGCGCGGCCGACTACGAAGATATGGACGTGCGCGGGCGCGTCGTGCTCACCGCCGGCCCGGTGCAGCGCGTGCACCGCCTTGCCGTGGTGGAACGCGGCGCGGCGGGGTTGCTGGCGTACGGTCGCCGGCTCCTGCCGCCCGTCCGCACGCGGGATCACGACCGCGACTCGCTCGCGTACACGTCGTACTGGTGGGCGGGCGACCAGCAGCGCGGGTGGGGCTTCGTCGCCAGCCCCGCGCGCGGGGAGGCGCTGGCCGCGCGGCTCGCAGCCGGCGAAGCGCTTGAACTGGAGGTGGAGATCGCCTCGCGGCGCCAACCCGCGCGCATCCCGCTGGTCACCGCCGTGCTCCCCGGAACGCTCGCTGCCGAGGTGCTCGTCACGGGACACCTGTGCCACCCGCGTCCCGGCGCGAACGACAACGCCTCCGGCGTCGCCGCGACGCTCGAGGCGCTGCGCGCGCTCGCGTGCTGCGCCGCCGTGGGCGGCCTGCCCCCTCGGCGACGGACGATCCGCGCGCTGTGGATGCCCGAGCTGACCGGTACCTACGCGTGGCTGGGCGGCGACGGCGGGCGCGCCGCGCGCACGCTCGCGGCGATCAATCTCGACATGGTGGGCGAGGACCAGGAGGCGTGCGGCAGCGTCCAGCTGCTCGAGCGCGCGCCGCACTTCGCCGCCGGCTTCGCGGACGAGCTGCTGCGGGAGGTGCGCCAGTTCGCGCTCCCCGCCGCAGACCGCGGCGCGCCCGTGACACGGACCGCGGACGCTCCCTACTCGGGAGGAAGCGATCACGCGGTGTGGCTGGATCCCGCGGTAGGGGTCCCGTGTCCCATGCTCATCCAATGGCCGGATCGCTACTACCACTCGTCCTGCGACTCTCCCGACCGCTGCGATCCCCGCTCGCTCGCGCACGCCTCGCTCAGCGCCGCGGCCTACGCCGCGTTTCTCGCCGCGGCGGGGGCGCCGGAGGTGGGACTGCTGGCCGGCATGCTCGAACGCGCGGCCCGTCGCGAGATGCTCTCCGCGCTGGCGAGCGCGCATCCCGCGCGCGGGGTACGCGCCGCGCGCCATCGCGCGCTGAACGCGCTCGCCACGCTTGGCCGGTTCGCCATCGGCGAGCTCGAGGGCAGCGGCATCGAGAGCGCAGTCGCCAGCGCCGTGGCCGGCACCGCCGAGGCCGTGGAGGGCGTCTTCGAATCCGAGATCGCCTCCGAGCTGCCGGCCGCCGCCTTCGCGGCCGCTCCGGTCGCCGGCGGCGCGCGCGTGCCGGTCCGCAGGCAGGCTGCCCCGGTCGTGCTCATGCGCGCTCTCCAGTCCGGCTGGGTGGACCTGCCGGAGAAGCTGCGCGAACGCGGAGAGGCGTTCGACCGCGAAGTTCCCGGCGGCACCACGACGCTGGACCTGGCGTGGTACGCGTGCGACGGCAGGAGGGACCTCAACGCGATCGCGGAGTTGCTCGCCGACGAGGGCGCCGAGGTGGCGGTCGCGGTGCTCGCGGACTACTTTGAGTTCACGACTCGGCTCGGCGTGAGCGCGTGGCGCCCGGAGATGCGCGAAGAGGGAGCCGTGCGCCCCGTGGCTCCGAGCGCCGGCTGAGCTGTGTGGGTTCCGGGCCAGGAGAACCGTCAGGGAGGATTCATGGATCGCGAGCCGGAAGCCTGATGCAGGCGCAACGGACGCGCTGGGGATGGACGCTGCGGCTCGATCGCGGCGAGGAGATCGTGGAGACCGTGCGCGTCTTTGCCGGGCGCGAAGGCATCCGGGCCGGCATCCTGTCCGGAATCGGCGCGGTCGGCGAGACCGAAGCGGGATTCTTCGACCCCGCAGCGGGCGCGTACGAGACCCGCCGGTTCGAGGGCGACCACGAGATTGGGGCGCTGACGGGCAACATCAGCGAACTGGACGGGCAGCCGTTCCCGCATTGCCACATCGTCCTCGGGGGCAGGGACATGGTGGCGTACACCGGACACCTGCTTCGCGGCCTGGTCAGCGTGACCTGCGAGCTGCAGATCGTGACCGACCCCGGGATCCTGGTGAGGATGGCGCGACCGGACCTGGGCTACAACCCGCTCGACCCGCGCTGACGGGTGATCCCCTGGCCGCCCGCGGATGTGTCGCGCGGATGTGTCGCGCGGATGTGTCGCGCGGATGCCCTCCGTGGGGGCGGTTCCTGCGATACTTCCTAGCCCGGACTATTCTCGAACCGCCAGCCGAGAGTGCGAGATGTGCGTCAGCCGCAAGAAGATCGGCCGGCCGCGCCGGAACCGTGTTGTCAACA
>CAIXRL010000051.1 GCA_903921835.1 Candidatus Eiseniibacteriota bacterium
CGGCGCGAGCGTATCGAGCGCCGCGGCGCGCGGCCGGGGCAGGCGCACCGTGGCGCGGAAGAGCGATGCCGACGCCGGCTGCGCGTGCCCGGCGAGCAGCGCGGAGAAGCGCAGCGTCACCTCGAGGCTGTCGGCGGCGAGCAGCGTGTCGCCGTTCGCGCGCTGCCGCAGCACGAGGCCGGTGACGCGTGCATGCGCCGGCCAGCGCACGTCGAGCGTGCGCCACGACGCCTCGAGCCCGCGGCCGCGCGCGGCGGCACGGAGGCGCGAAGCGGCCAGGCGCGGTGCAAACCCGGCGAGGAGCGCCGCGAGCAGCCCGAGGAGGGCGACCGCGACCAGCGCGGGGCGGAGAAGTCGGCGGAGCGTCACGCCGCGCAGCCTAACCCGGACGATTCATGCACCGCGAGCCGGGGGTGCGCGCGGGCCCGGTGTGCGGAAGGCGCAGCGGGTGCCGCGCGAACCGCCCTCCCGGCGCCCCTTTCGTGAATCGGCCGCGCCAATGGCGTGGGCCGCTGCCGGGAAGCGCGAAGGGGCCCGGCGGCGCCGGGCCCCACGCGGATGCCAGCTGCCGGGCGATCACGCCACCGTGGCCGCGTGCGCCTCCTGCCACTCGCGCCAGAGCTGCGGCGCCTCGGCGACGAATGAGTTGTGACGCGGCACCCAGCCCAGCTCGCGACGCGCCCGGGCCGAAGTCACCTGTGCGTCGTTGAGCAGCGCCCTGCCGTAGAGCCCGAAGGCGGCCACGACTTCCTTCGCGGGCCACGGCTTCGCGGGCACGCCGGCGGCGGCGGCGGCGGCTTCCGCCAGCGCCTTCACCGTGTGACGTGAGTCGTCGGCGAGCAGGTAGCGATCGCCGTGCTTGCCGTGCTCCATCGCGAGCAGGTAGGCGTCCGCGACGTCGTCGCGGTGCACCATGGGCCAGTGCTGCGAGCCGTCGCCGGGGTACGTGATCGACTGCTTCTCGTGTGCCTCGGCAAACCAGCCGCCGAGGATGCCGCGGCCTTCGCCGTAGACCATGCCGGGACGCAGGATGACCGTCGCGACCTCGTGCGCCGAGAGATCCAGCGCGATCTCCTCGTGCGCCACGCGCCACTGGACGAGTTCGAGCGGCTCGAGCGGCGAGTTCTCGTCGGTCGGCGTCGCGCCGCTCGGGCCATGCACCCAGGCGCCGCTCGTGTAGAGCACGCGGCGTACGCGGCCGTCGAGCGCGGAGAGGCGGAAGGCCTCGAGCGCGTTGCGATCCGCTTCCGACCCGCCGGCCTCGGCGTCGAATGCGACGTGAACGACCACGTCGCAGTTCTGCAGCACGCCGATCCAGCTGGACGCGTCGTCGAGGTCGCCGATGACCGGCTTCACACTCATGGCCTCGAGCGTTCGCGCACGATCCAGGTAGCGCGTCAGGCCGTGGACGTCGTGTCCCGCCCGGGCCGCGCGCGCGGCGATCGCGCTGCCGACATAGCCCGTGGCGCCCGTGATGAAGATGCGATGGTTCATGTGTGCTCCCCTGGCGTCGGCGTCCCGCGGTTCGCCTCGAGAGACAGGGCTGGAACGCGGCCGCCGCTGGCCGTAGTCACCACTCATGATGCACGGGATTCGGATCAGCGCGTCAGATTCGCGAAAATACTGTGTCGGGTGAACGCGGCGGTCACTCGCCGCGGTAGGTGCAGCGGGCCGCGCAGGTCTCGTGCACGGTGATGGCGGAAAGCAGTGGCACCAGCGGCTTCAGCCGGTTCCACAGCCAGCCGGACAGCACTTCGGACGTGGGGTTTTCCAGCCCGGGAACGTCGTTGAGCAGCCGATGATCGAGCTCCAGCCGGAGCACGGGCTCGACGCGCGCGGAGATCTCGCCGAAATCCACCAGCCAGCCCATGACGGGGTCCACCTCGCCGGTGACCGTGAGATCGATGACGTACGAGTGGCCGTGGACGCGGCGGCACTTGTGGTCGGCGGGTACGATCGGCAGGTGGTGGGCGGACTCGAATCGGAACGTCCTGGTCAGTTCGACTCGCACGGGTTTCAGGCCTCGGGGGTGGTCAGGTAGCGGGTGGGGTCGGGCACGCCGGCCTCGCGGAAGCCGCGCGCGCGCAGCCGGCACGAGTCGCAGCCGCCGCAGGCGCGGCCGTCGAGCGCTGGATCGTAGCACGAGTGCGTGAGCGCGTAGTCCACGCCGAGCGAAACCCCGAGCCGGATGATGCCGGCCTTGTCGAGCGCCATGAGCGGGGTGTGCACGGTGAAGCGCGTGCCCTCGGCGCCCGCGCGCGTCGCCAGCGCGGCCAGCGTCTCGAACGCGCGCACGAACTCGGGCCGGCAATCCGGGTAGCCGGAGTAGTCCACGGCGTTCATGCCAGCCACGAGGTCGGCGGCGCCCAGCACCTCGGCCCAGCCGAGCGCGACCGCGAGGAAGACGGTGTTGCGCGCGGGGACGTACGTGATGGGAATCGCGGTGGTCGGGTCCAGGCTCTTTCCGTCCTTGGGCACCGCGATGTCCGCGGTGAGCGCCGAGCCGCCGATGGCGGACAGGTCGATGCGCACCACGCGGTGCTCTCGCGCGCCCAGCGCCTTCGCGACGCGTTCGGCGGCGCCCAGTTCGACGCGATGGCGCTGGCCGTAGTCGAACGCAAGCGTGGCGCACTCGAAGCCCCGGTCGCGGGCCCACGCCAGGCAGGTGGCGGAATCGAGCCCGCCCGAGAGCAGGACGACGGCGGTCTTCACGTCAGACGCCCCGCTTCGCGCCCCACAGCCAGACGTGCAGCCGCGGGGAAAGACGGAGGTTCTCGCGGCGGCAGGTTTCGGCCAGCGCGATCGCGCGCGCGCGCAGCGCGGCGTCGGTGAGTCCTTCGGGCATGAGCACGGTGCGGTTCCTCGGCAGCTGGTGCTCGGCGAGCAGTCGCAGCGCGTCCGCTTCGTCGGGCGCGTCACCGATCACGAGCTTGAACGTGGTGTTGGGGTCGGCGGCGAACGCCCGCGCGTGGGCCCATGTCCCGGCCCAGCGGTCGGTCGCCGACGGCAGCTTGGGCGAGTGATTGTAGTGCAGGCGCGGGTGCGACGTGGGCGGCGGCAGGAGACCGCTCGTTTCCACCTCGACGCGCGGCCAGCGCTCGAGCGCCGCGCCGAGCAGGGCCGCGATGCCGGAATGGGCAAGCGGCTCGCCGCCCGTCACCACCAGCAGGTCCGCCACGCCAAGTGCAGCGAGGTCGGCGAACGCTGCGGCGACGGTGGTGGCGCGGCCGCCGTCCGCGGCCCACGTGTAGCGCGTGTCGCACCAGCGGCAGCCCACCTCGCAGCCCTGCAGGCGCAGGAAATGCGCGGGCGTGCCGGCGCTCGGACCCTCACCCTGCAGCGAGTGGAACAGCTCCGAAATGCGGATCGCGGCCCGGTCAGTGATGGCTCGAGGCCTCGAGCTCGAACTCCTTCGAGCAGTTGAAGCACTTCCAGTGCAGCGCGCCCTGGCCCGCAGGCCAGGTCACCCAGTCGTGCCGGCCGCAGCCGGGGCACGAGATCTTCACGCGTTCGGGCGCGCCCTTGGTGGTCGTCTCGGTCATGGCTCTGTCTTCCAACGTGGGAGATCGCGGTGCTTCGCTGCGGGGTCGGAGTATAGACAGCCACGGCGCCCGCGGAAAACGCCGCAGGGCGGAGCCTCAGGCGTAGCGCTTCGCGTACACGCCCAGGCAGCGGTCCTGCACCACGCGCATGCCCGCGGCCGCGAGGCGCCCGGCGGCATCGTCGTGGCGGATGCCGGTTTGCAGCCACACCGTCCGGGGCCGGCGGTCGGCGGGCAGGGCGATCAACTCGTCGGCGAGCGCGGGAATCGCGTCGCTGCGGCGGAAGACGTCGAGCACGTCCACCGCGGCGGGCAGCGCGTCCACGCCGGGAAGCGTCGGCCTGCCGAGCGCCGACGGCACGGTGGGATTGATGCCGATGACGTCGCGTCCCTGCGCGGCGAGCATGGCGGGGATGCTGTGCGCGGGCTCGTCGGGGCGGTCGTCGCCCTTGATGCCCACCACGGCCACGGTGCGCATGCCGCGCACGATCGCGGCCAGGTCTTCTTCGCGTTCCACGATGAGTGCTTGCATGGGACTCTCCGTGTCGGAAGGGGTGGAAGTGGCCGCAGGGCCCGGACCGTCCTGCCGCCCGGCTACTTTCGCTTCTCCGCGTCCTCGGCAAGCACCCACTCGGACGACTTCTCGGTATTGTAGTGGGCCATGACAATCGAACCCAGGCTCAGGAAGAACAGCGCTGCGTGGATCACCTCGGCCCGCAGGCCTCGGGTGTTGTTGTAGAGCACTACTCCTGCCATTCCCGTGCCGGCGAGCACCCACCAGAAGATGCTGGGCCGTTTGCTCCGCCCCTGGATCATCCGCGGCTTGAGTTCCGCTCCGCAGCCCTTGCACACCATGGGCAGCATGTAGAACCTCGTCCTGACCAGTGCCCCGCACTTCGGACAGGGTTTGTTCATGGCACGGCCTCCTCTCTGCTTCCGCTGCCGAACAGGCAGGGCGTCCCCGGCAGCCGCGGGACGCGTCCCCACCCACTGCCTCAGCTCACCGCCAGCACCATCAGCGTGGCGTCGTCCTGCCACTCCCCGGCGCAGAACTCCGCCGTGACCGTGGGGGTGCTTGCCAGGAGCGCGGGCGCATCCAGCGTCGAGCCCGCCCTCAGCCGCTCTTCACCGTAGAGTTCGCCGTCCGGCGCCTGCGCTTCGGTGATGCCGTCGGTGTACAGCAAATGGAGTGCCTCCGGCACCGGGTGAGAATCGCGCCCCGGACCCTGTCGCGACGCGCCCGCCGTCAGGCTACTTCCCGTTCCCGGCGTCCTCGGCGAGCACGTACTCGTATGAGTACCCCAGTAGGTAGACACCAAGGGCCATCGAACCAATGCCCCCGAGCATCAGCAGATGGTAGCCCGTCCCGCTGGGACGCTTGTACCGGATATCAAGGTAGAGCGTCCCAGCCAGACAGATGACGGTGAGCACGGCGGGCACGATCAGCCACGCGCTTCGCCCGGGGATCGGCCGCCGCTCCAGCCGCAGTACCGCTCCGCAGTCCTTGCACGAATACTTTGATCTGATGAAGAACCCCACAGGGACCGAGGCCTGGCACTTCGGACAGGGTCTGTTCGTGGCACCCTCCTCTCTTCTCCCGCGGCCGAACAGGCAGGGCGTCCCCGACAGCCGCGGGACGCGTCCCCGCCCACCGTCTCAGCTCACCGCGAGCACCATCAGCGTGGCGTCGTCCTGCCACTCCCCGGCGCAGAACTCTCCCGCCGCGGCCAGGATGCGCGCCTGCAACGCCGTGGCATCGAGGGCCGAGCTGGCGCGCAGCAGCACTTCCAGCCGCTCTTCACCGTAGAGTTCGCCGTCCGGCGCCTGCGCTTCGGTGATGCCGTCGGTGTAGAGCAGCAGGCGGTCGCCGGCGCCCATCTCCACCCGGCCTTCCTCGTACTTCGCCTCCGGGAAGATGCCGACGAGCAGGCCGCCCTTGTCGAGCAGTTCCAGCGGGCCGTCGGCGCGCAGGAGCATCGGGCAGTTGTGCCCGGCATTCACGTAGCGCAGCTCGCGACGGGCCGGGTCGAAGGCACCGTAGAACAGGGTCACGAAGCGCCCGGCCGCCATCTGGGAGCTCATGGTGCGGTTGACCCGCTCGATCAACCCGGCCGGGGGCAGTCCCAGCGCGGACGCCCCACGCAGGGTGGCCTGAATGCTCGACACGAGCAGGGCCGCGGGCATGCCCTTGCCCGTGACGTCGGCAATGCAGAACCCGATCGCGTCCCCGATCCGGAACGCGTCGTAGAGGTCACCCGCGACCTCGCGCGCCGGCTGCCACTGCGCTGCGAGTTCCATGCCGGGCGCCTGCGGCAGCTCCGCGGGCAGCAGTCCCGCCTGGATCACACGCGCTTCGTTCAGCTCGCGCGTGCGCGATCCGGCTTCGGCGCCGGCGAGTCCCGCGCCCAGTTGCGAGGCGAGGGCGGCGAGGAAGCCGCGATCCTCCTCGCCAAAGCCCTCGTCGGACATGCGCGAGCCCAGCGCCAGCACGCCCTTGAGCGAGCCATGGTGGGTGATGGGCACGACCAGTGCCGCCTCCGCCAGGCGCACGAGGGCGGCGAGCCCGCCCGAGAGCGCCGAGACGTCCCGGGTCGGCTCCGCCAGCAAAGCGCCCAGCGCGGCGTCGTCGAGCGTGAGGCGCAACACGCGCCGGCGCTCGTCGGGCACGCCGAGCGTTTCGGCGGCCGCCAGCACCCTGCTGTCGGGCTGGTACAGGAATGCGGCGGCCATGCGGCTCTGCAGCGCCTGCTGCGCCTCCTCGACTCCTGCGCGCAGCAGTTCGCCCGTGCTGCCCGCTCCGGAAACGGCCGCGCTCACGCGCTTGAGCGCATCGGCGGCGACGAAGCGCGTGCGGAAGAAACGTTTGTCCATGATCTTCTGCACCCGCGTGCGCAGCGGGAACACGGCCAGCGCCACCGCGGCGGTGGCGACGGCGCGGGCCTGCTGCCCGTGCGCCGGGGCCAGCCTGTCCACGACGCCACCGACGCCGCCCACGAGCACGGCGTAGAGCAGGAACAGCACGCCCGTGAGCGAGGCGTAGACGATCGTCTTGCGGATGACGAGGTCGATTTCCATCAGCCGGTACTTGAGCACGGCAGTCGCGAACGAAATCGGGATGGCGATGGCGCACAGGTCCGAGGCGACCTCGAGCGCGGTCGCGGGCAGCCGGTTGCCGAGGCCGGAGAGCATGACCGGCACTCTCACGGCGAACAGCCCCAGCGGAACGAGCAGGCCCACGCCGACTCCCCAGAGCGGCCAGCGGATCTGCCGGCGTTCCTCGACCCCGCCCTCGCGGTAGTTGCGCATCAGGCAGACGACGATGGCCACGATGAGCACGACGGCGAGGACGCCCTCACACAGGCCATAGAGCATCGCCACGAGCAAGCCGATCGCGATCCCGATCTCGGAGGTCGCGGTTTCACCCCCCCGCGGGTTGAGGGCGAGGAGGACCGGGGGCGCGGCGCCGAGCAGGGCGAGGGCCAAGCCGACCAGCACCGGCCGCGAGAGGAGGCGCCCGGCGTTCGGGTGGCGCGCCCGCCATTCCATGGCCAGCACGATCATGCCGAGCACCCCAACCGCCGCCAGCACCCTGGCGGCCAGTCCCAGGAGCGCAGAGTGGGTCTCGTGTGCCATGTCGCCGAACACCAGGCTCCAGTTGGCCGCCATCGGCAGCGCGATTCCGGGGATGATCGCGTAGATCCAGAGCAGGATGCGGGGGCGCTTCGCGAGGACGGGGCGTGGTCGCGGAAAGACGAGCACGAACTGCGTCAGCAATACCAGGAACAGCATGCCCAGCAGGAAGGACACTCCCGTGCTTGCGGCAGTGATCGCCGTCAGAGCGCCTGCCGCCGGCTGCAATCCGGCTTCCGTGAGTCTCAGCCAACCTTGCATTCCCGTTTCAGCGATCCATCCCGCCGCGCCACTGACCAGAAGTGCGGCCAGCAGGACGACCTTGTGCTCCCCGGGGCGCTTGAAGAACGCGATGCCTGCAGTCGCGAGGTAGATGAGTGCGGCGAGCAGGGCGATTGCGGACACCACGTTCTGGGCCCAGCCAACGGTGGCTTCGAGCCGGACGGCAACGTCCCGCCTGACGTGCTGAAGCAGCGCGCGGCCCTGCTTCCGCCCCGCGGAGGGCGCGTCCTTGCTGCCGGTTCCGCTCAACGCCTGTCCCACGGCCAATCCGCGCCGAAAGTCGGCTTCCTTGGAGTCCATCGGTACCCCCGGCGTGCCGGGCAATGGGTTCCACACGACGCTGTCGCGAACGAGCCGGTAGACGACGGTGTCGTTCGGGTGCATGGAGTGGGCGAGGTGTTCGAGCGCCGGCCCATCGGTGATCGGGATCCCCTGGACGCGTTCGATCTGGTCCAACACGCGGATGCCGGCTGCGAAGGCCGGGCCGGCGGGGTCGACGAAGCTCACGGCGCCGGGGTTGCTCTTGCGCGAGGAGATGATTCCGACGGATTCAGGTTTCGCGGGTCCGTAGGCCATCCCGGCGAAGACGGCCGTGCTCGTCGCCGACGTGGGCCGCATGAACCAGGGCAGCGCGCTGGCCAGCATGACCGCCGTTACCCCGACGACGAACACGATGCGGGCGCGACGAGCGTCGTGGTGCGAAGACGATTCGGCAGCGGGAGCCTGCGGGATCTCGGCCATTGATGTCCCCTTGAAGCCTGCGGGCGCAGGCGGGCCCTGAGTTCGTCCTGCGGTGGGCCTCACGCTCCGCTACAGGGAATCGCCGCGCTGCGGACGCGGCGATGGACGCGTGGCCCGCCGAAATCCGAGCGACTGCGATGGCGGACTTGCTGCGCTGCCTTCCGGCCCGGCGGGTGCGTGCACGGTGCGCTTGCGGACCAGAGGCTGCCGGGGGACGGCAGGCTATCACGGCCGGGGCGGAGCGGGGAGCCCGCTATCTTCGTTGTCGCCATTTTCATGATTTCCGGACCGGGGCCCGCCGTCCCCGGGTCGCGCCGCCGGCC
>CAIXRL010000052.1 GCA_903921835.1 Candidatus Eiseniibacteriota bacterium
CCGCCCGCCTCTCCCGCACGCCGTGTGTGGGCCCGCCCGCGCGCCGCGGGCCCGCGGAGTGCACATGCGGCGCCGCGGGCGACTACGCCGCTTTCGCGATCCGCTGGCGCAGCAGGTCGCTGACTTCCGCGAGTTCGGCCTCGCAGCGGTCGATCGTCTGCCGCGCGAGCGCGACCTCACCCTTCCTGCCGGCCTGCTCGATCACGAGCGCGGTCGAGGCGAAGCCCTTCGCGCCCAGCGTGGCGCTGGCGCCCTTGAGGGCGTGCGCGGTGGCGCTCGTCGCCGCCGAGTCGCCGGCCTCGATGGCCGCGCGCAGCTTCGCCATGTCCTTCGGGGCCGACGACAGGTAGTCCTCGATCACCTCGAGCTCGAACTCCACGTCTCCGCCGGTGATCGCATCCAGCTGCCCGTAATCGAACTCGGTGGCCATGTTCCCTCCTGGTGAAATGGGGTCTGGGTCAGGCGGCCTCGGCCTCTCCGGTACGGCCGGCCCAGGACGAGAGCGTCTGGTAGAGACGTTCGGCCCGCACCGGCTTCGTGATGTAGTCGTCCATCCCCGCGGCCAGGCAGCGCTCGCGGTCTCCGCTCATCGCGTTCGCGGTCATCGCCACGATGACCGTCCGTCGCGCCAGCCGGCGTTCGCGCTGGCGGATCTCCTGTGCCGCCTCGTAGCCGTCCATCTCCGGCATCTGAATGTCCATGAGCACGACGTCGTACTCGGCCTGCTGCCATGCCTCGACGGCTTCGCGCCCGTTCGTCGCCACGTCGGGGTGCAGGCCCTTGGCCTCGAGCATGCGCATCGCGACCTTGCGGTTCACGCCGTTGTCCTCGACGAGCAGGATGCGCAGGCCGGGCGGCACGTCCACGTCGGCGCCGGCGACGGCGCGCAGATCGCGTTCCGCCGGCTCCGTGCCCATGCCCTGCTCCAGCGCGCGCAGCAGCGCCTCGCTGCGCAGCGGCCGGCTGACGAAGGCGCGGCAGCCGAGCGCCGAGAACGCCGCGTGGTCATCCGGATGCGCCGGCGCGGACAGCAGCACGATGGGCAGCGCGGGACCGTGTGCCTGGAGGAAGATCGCCAGGCCGCGCGCGCCCTCGGAGGGCAGCCCGTGGTCGGCGAGGACGAGGTCGAAGGCCGGGCCGTCCGCGCGCAGAGTGTCGAGCGCCCCCGGTACGTCGACCGCGGTCACCACGGTCACGTCCCACGAGCGCAGCCACCGCTCCGTGATCGCGCGCTGCCCCTCGTGCGCATGCAGCAGCAGCACGCGACGGCCGTGGACGCGGCTGGTCACGAACGGGGTCTCGGTGCCCACGGCGAGCGGAAAGCGGCAGGTCACGCGGAAGGTCGTGCCGGCGCCGGGCTCGCTCTCCAGCACCAGCGTGCCGCCCATCAGGTCCACGAGCTGGCGCGAGATGGTCAGGCCAAGACCCGTGCCGCCGAAACGCCGGGTCATGCTGCCGTCGGCCTGCGTGAAGCTCTCGAAGATCGCCGCCTGCCGCTCCCTGGCGATGCCGATGCCGGTGTCGCGCACGGTGATGTGCAGGACCGTCGAGCCCGGGTCGGATGCGGTGGCGCGCGCGGTGACGTGCACCTCGCCGCGCTCCGTGAACTTGACCGCGTTGCCGAGCAGGTTGAGCAGCACCTGGCGCAGCCGTCCCGGGTCGCCCTCGATCGCGAGCGGCAGTCCCGGGTCGACGTCGCAGACGAGTTCCAGCCCCTTGGCGAAGGCGCGCGGGGCGACCAGACCGCACGCGTCCTCGATGACCGGCCGCGGGTCGAAGGCGATCGCATCCAGCTCCAGCTTGCGCGCCTCGACCTTCGAGAAGTCGAGGATGTCGTTGATGACGTCGAGCAGGGCGAGCGCGCTGTTGCGCGCCGTCTCCGCGAGGTCGCGCTGCGTGGTGTCCAGCGAAGTGCCCAGCATGAGCTCGGTCATGCCCAGAACGCCGTTCATGGGCGTGCGGATCTCGTGGCTCATGTTGGCGAGGAACTCGCTCTTGGCGCGGCTTGCCTCGATGGCCTGCTGCCGGGACTGCTCGAGCTCGGCGGCGCGGTTCTCCAGCGTGAACACCTGCTCCTCGGCGCGGATGAAGTCGGCGTGCACGCGTCGGGAGGCTACGCCCAGGAAGACGTAGTAGAGCGCGATGAGGGGTGCGACTTCCGCGAGGCCGGAGTCACCCCGCAACCCGATGCTGAGCATGAGGGGAAGGGCGATCAGGCTCAGGTAGAGCACCAGCACGTTCATGCGCGGTGCCAGCGAGGTGATCGCGCCGGCCATGAGCCCTGCGTTGGCGACGAGGAGCAGCAGCGAGGTGGGGCAGAAGCCATAGTGCCCGACGATGTACGCGGAAAAGAGCGCCCAGGTCGTGCCCATGCCGAGAACGCAGGCCAGGAAGGCGCGCCGCCACTGCCCCGGGTCGCGCGCGTATTCGACCTCGAAGCGCAGCGAGACGATCACGCGCGCGACCGTGATGACGGTCATGGCCCCGAACAGCCAGCCGACCGGCACCGGGTGCTCACGGTGAACGGGCGTCACGAACGCGACCCACGCCATCACGAGCGCCGCCGCGATCGCGGCGGGCAGCGCCCGGTCGTTCAGCGCCCGGTCCACGCGCTCGCCGAGCCGCGCGCGCTGCCCGGCGGTCAACGGAGTGCGTGGTGGAGCGGATCGGGGGATGGCGTTGGGCACGGCTGCTCCCGGGGCGAACGCATGACCGGGCCACCGCCCAATGCGGCGACCCTCGCTTCGGTCAGTCTCGGTCGCGACGGGTGTGGCTTGAGGTGTCGTCCATGCGCGCGGGCGGCGCCCCGGGGCGGGGGCGGATGGCCGCGCGGAACTCGTCCAGCGGCAGGGTATTGAGCACGTCGGCCGCAGTCAGCCCCGCGCGCCGCGCCTGGAAGACGCCGAAGCGCACCTGGTCGAGCTGCGCGGCCGCGTGCGCGTCGGTGTTCACGACAAGACGGCAGCCGCGCTTGCGGGCCAGCCGGGCGTGCACGTCGGAGAGGTCCAGCCGGTCGGGCGAGGCGTTGATCTCCATGGCCACGCCGGCCGCTGCGGCGGCCTCCGCGACGCGTTCGACGTCGAACGGCACCGGCTCGCGCGAGCCGATCAGCCGCCCGGTCGGGTGGCCAAACGCCTGCACGAACGGATTGGCGAGTGCGCGCAGCACGCGTTCGGTCGCCGCGGCGGGTTCCATCTCGAACCTGGAGTGGATCGAGACGATCACCCAGTCGAGCAGCGCCAGCGTCCCGTCGTCCAGGTCGAGCGCGCCGTCGGCGAGGATGTCCACCTCCAGCCCGTGCAGCACGGCGATGCCGGGGTGGCGCGTGCGCGCCGCGGCGATCTCCTGCACGGACTCGCGCACGCGCGCGGCGTCGAAGCCGTTCGCCATGGCCAGCGCTTTCGAGTGCTCCGTGATCGCCACGTACGAGTAGCCGCGCGCCTCGGCCGCCGCGATCATCGCATCGAGGTCGTCGCGCCCGTCGCTGCGCGTGGTGTGCACGTGCAGGTCGGCGCGCAGGTCGGCGACCTCGACCAGCCTTGGCAGGCGGTCCGCGGCCGCCAGTTCCACCTCGCCCAGCGCCTCGCGCAGTTCGGGCGGGATCCACGCCAGCCCCAGCGCGCGGTAGATCTCCTCCTCGGTGCGCGCGGCCACCACGCGCTCGCCGTGCGTGAGCCCGTACTCGTTCAGGCTCCAGCCCCGGGCGATCGCCAGCCTGCGCAGCTCGATGTTGTGCTGCTTGCTGCCCGTGAAGTAGAGCAGCGCTGCGCCGAAGCTCTCCTCCGGCACCACGCGCAGGTCAACCTGCAGCCCTTCGCGCAGCCGCACGCTGCACTTGGTCTCGCCGCGCCCGAGCACCTCGGCGACCGAGGCGTGCTCCGCGAACGCCGTCATCACGCGCTCGGACTCGCCGCCGCAGGCGAGCAGGTCGAGGTCGCCCACGGTCTCGCGGCGGCGGCGGAACGAGCCCGCCAGCTCGACGCGCGTGACGCCCGGCACCGCCGCGACGCGCCCGGCGAGCGCGTGCGCCAGTGGCCAGGCGCGCGCGAGCAGCATGCGCCCGGCCCACTGGCTCGCGGTGGCGAGCGCCTTGAGCACGTTTTGCTCCACCTTCTCGCCGAAGCCCGGCAGGTCGCGCAGCCGGCCGGCCTTCGCCGCCGCCTCCAGCGCCGTGCGGTCGCGAATGTCCAGCGCCTCGAACAGCGTCTTCACGCGCTTCGGGCCCAGCCCGTGCAGCTCGGTGAAGTCCACGACCGCGTCGGGGACGCGCGAGCGCAGTTCGTCGTACATCGGCGTCGTGCCCGTGGCGACCAGGTCGCGAATGCGCCCCGCGAGGTCCTTGCCGATGCCCTTGAGTGCCTCGAGCGCGCCGGCCTCGCCCGCGAGCGCGGTCACCGATCCGCCCTGCGCGCCGATCACCCGCGCGCCCTCGCGATAGGCGCGCACGCGGAAGCTGTTCGCACCCTCGATCTCGAGCATCACCGCGATGCGCTCGAGGACGCGGGCGACCTCGGCGTTGGTCACGACAGGCTTCCCTGCCGGCCCTGCGCGGCCGCGCGTTCGTGGTTCAGCGCGAGCAGGCGCGAGAGCAGGTCGGGCTCGGCGATGTCGGCCGGCCAGCCGTAGGCCGCGAGCACGGCGCGGTCGAGATCCTCGTGCAGGTTGGCGAGCCAGGTGGGGCGCGCGTTGTAGAGGCTGGTGAGCGTGCGCTTCTTGAGTTCGTGCGCGGCGGCATCGTCCCTGGGCAGCCGGCGCACCGGCAGCGTCGGGACGACGTCGGGTTCCTCGCGAATCAGCTCGGGCGGGTTGAGCCAGCGCTCGCGGGCGTCGTTGAGCGCGGCGGCCATGGCAGCGATGCGGTCGCGGTGCGTGCGCTGCTCGGGCGTGAGCGCGTCTTCCCGGGCGTTGAGCGGCCACGGGAAGGGGAAGGTCTCGAAGGTGGATGTGGGAGTGTAGCGGTTGTCGATGCGGAGCTGCGAGCCCTTGCGGATGGACCAGCACTCGTGAACACGCGAGTGAAGCACGCCGAGCGCGTAGTCGTCGTCGCGGGCGATGGCGATCAGCTGGTGGTCTGGGAGCGTTGGGGCCGAGAGCCAGGCGAAGAGGCGGTGCTTGGCGACTGTCGGTGTCACGACGAACCGCCGAAGCCGTCCGAGGGACCGTCGCATCACGGGCCGAGCTTCGACGTGGATCCACCAGCGCTCGGCGTAGGCGGCCCGCTTGTTGTCTACGCGAATCGGCTTGACCGCAGTCAACACGTGCTGAAACGGCCGCTCGTACAACGCGGCGTCGCGCTCGTTCGCCCCAGCGCCGTAGTCCACAACGAACATGTCGCGCGGCCGCCGGACAAGGTCGAGCGCATTGACCCACGGCACCACAACGTCCGAGTTCGGGAGTCCGTTGGGGTTGCCCGCCGCCAATAGCATCGTGCGTGCGAGTTCCCCGGAGATGTCGAACGCCCCGCCCTTGGTATCGCCCATGAACGCGACACCTAGGTTCTCGTCGAGTTGCCGGGCCGTGGTGAGGTCCGCCGATCCGATCGCGCCGCCGCTCAGGTCGGCGTGAATGGTCGCGACCGGGTTTCCATCGAGCCGTCGCAGCGTCTCGGAGCCGTCGTCCTGGCATACGATCGACGTGTGCACAGTAGCTCCCTCGACCACCCACTCCTCGTCCGACCACGCCTCGAAGATGTCGCCCGTCTTCTTGATCCGCTGCAGCACCTTCTGGTTCGCGCCTCCGCGAATGCCCTGCGTGGCCAGCAGGCCGGCGCGCCGACAGCGCTTTGCCTCAATCGCCGCGCGCGACATCTCGTGCCAGTAGCACACGAAGTCGGCCTCCGCGGGCACTTCCTCCTTCCACGCTGCGAACAGTGCGTCCACGTACACGTCGCCCAGGTTCTCGCGCAGCTTCTTGCCGCCAATGAACGGCGGGTTGCCGACGATGAACTCGGCATCGGGCCAGACAGCCCTGCGCGGGTGCTCCAAATCGTGGTTGTCCAGCACCGCGTCACGACACTCAACGCTCTGGAGCGATTGCAGCACCGGGTCCGTCCGGTAGCTGAAGCCGTTGTTGACCATCCATTGGATCTCGCCGATCCAGATGCTCGTCTTGGCGAGCTCGGATGCGTACGGGCTCAGCTCGATGCCACTCACGGCCTGCGGACCCACGCCCGGGTACTCCTGAGGTATGCCGAGCGTGTCGGTGCCCCACAGGATGACCTCCTTCTCGAGGTTCTTGAGCTCCTGCAGCGTCACGTAGAGGAAGTTCCCGGAGCCACAGGCGGGATCGAGTACGCGGACACCGCGCAGGCGATCCAGGAACGCCCTGAAGCGCGACACCTCGGGCAGCGGCAGCCTGGGCTTCTTGCCCTGCTTGATCCTGACTGCTGACTTGGCCTTGAGCTCCAGGATTTCGCCCTTCGCGGACTCGAACTCCCGCCTCATCGGTTCCAGGACCACAGGCATGACCACGCGGAGAATGGATGCCCGATCCGTGTAGTGCGCCCCGAGCTGGCTGCGCTTGGTCGGGTCGAGCCCGCGCTCGAACAGCGTTCCGAGGATGGAAGGCTCGACGTCCGACCAGTCGAGCCGGGCGGCTGACGACAGGACGTCCAGATCCTCCGACTGGAGCGGAAGCGTGCTGGCGTTCTCGAACAGCCCGCCGTTGAACCACTCGACGCGGTCCACGCCAAAGTGCCCGCCGTGCTCGGACATGATCCGGAACAGCTCGCCCAGTTGATGCTCGAAATCCTCAGGCCGAGCCCGCAGCGCATCGACCAGGCGCGAGAAGAGCTGCTTGGGGAGCAGCCCGATGTCCTCGGCGAACAGGCAGAAGAGCAGCCGGTTGAGGAAGTGCGCGACCACCAGCGGGTCGTGGCCACGGCCCTGGAGACGGCCGGCGAGCTCCGCGAATCGCGACGCGGCTTCCTCGGTGACCTGTTCGGGTGTCTGGTCGGGCCTCAACGCCACCGGGTTGGTCATCACGGCGCGCAGCACGCGCATGGGCTCAGCGGGGTCCGCACGCAAGGCGTCCAGCGTGAATGCGTGGATCACCTTCTTCGTGCCCGTGTAGTTCGTGTGGACTTCGAAGCGGTCGAGGTCGCAGACCACGAGCAGCGGCGGGTTCTCGAGCGCTTCACGATAGAGCAGGAGCTGCTCGTAGGCGGCTTTCAGGTCCTTGTGCCTGCCCTTGTACTCCCAGGCAAAGTGCAGGCGCTTCCAGACGTCAGCGAACCCGTCACCACCGCCCTGCTTCCCTGCGCCCTTCTCGAACGCATACCAGTCGCCATCCGGGTCTGCTTCATTGGGTGTCTGCACGTCGAGCATCTGGCACACGTCGATGAAGTGCTCCTGGGCGGCCGCGCGTTCGGTGCGCCGGTTGCCCTGCCACTTGGCGGCGAACTCGGACGGCGTCAGCCGCCGCGGCTCCGTCACCGGGTCGACCCCACCCTGCGCAGGAACTCCGCCTCGTCGATCACCGCCACGCCCAGCCGCCGGGCGTCCTCCAGCTTGGAGCCGGCGCCGGGGCCGGCCACGAGCAGCGTCACCTTGCGGCTGATGCCGCCCGCGATGCGCGCGCCGGCGCGCTCGGCGAGCCGCTGCGCGTCGGGGCGCGGCATGCTCTCGAGCCCGCCCGTGAACACCATGATCTCGCCCTCCAGCGGCCGCGGGCCGCTCGGGCGCGCCTCGGCCACGGGGCGCACGCCCAGCCTGAGCAACTCGGCGATGACCTTGCGATTGCGCGCCGAGGAGAAGAAGTGGGTCACGCTCTGCGCGACCTCGGGCCCGATGCCGTGGATGAGCTGGAGATCCTCCGCAGCCGCGTCCATGATTCCGGACAGCGCGCCGTAGTGGTCCGCGAGCAGTTTCGCCGCGGTGTCACCGACGTGCTCGATGCCGAGCGCGAACAGGAAGCGGTCGAGCCTCGGCGCCTTGCTCGCCTCGATCGCGCTGACCAGGTTCTCGATGCTCTTCCCGGCGAAGCCCTCGAGCCCGACCAGGTCGATGGGCGTGAGGGCGTAGAGGCTCGCGAGGTCCTTCACCTTGCCGGCATCGAGCAGCTGCTTCACCGTCCTGCCGCCCAGACCGACGATGTCCATCGCGCCGCGCGCGGTGAAGTGCGTCACGTGCCGCTCCAGCTGCGCCGGGCAGGCGAGCCCGTTGGGGCAGCGGTGCGCCGCGCCCTCGCGCTCGACCTTCGCGCCGCAGGCGGGGCAGTTCGCGGGCAGGGTGAACGGTACGGCGCCGTCCGGCCGCCGCTCCAGCAGCACCTCGATGACCTCGGGGATCACGTCGCCCGCGCGCCGCACGCGCACCGTGTCGCCGATGCGCACGTCCTTGCGGTCGATCTCGTCCTGGTTGTGCAGCGTCGCACGCGAGACGGTGACGCCCGAGACGTCCACCGGCGCGAGCTGGGCGACCGGCGTGAGCTTCCCGGTGCGCCCGACCTGCACGACGATGTCCAGCACGGTGGTCACTTCCTCGCGCGGCGGGAACTTGAACGCCACCGCGTATCGCGGCGTGCGCGAGCGCATGCCGAGCCGCGTGTGCGCGGCGCGGTCGTCCACCTTGATCACGACGCCGTCGATCTCGTAGGGGAGCCGGTCGCGCTTGTCGCCGACCTCGGCGTGGAAGCGGATCGCCTCGTCGATGCCGCGGCACTGGCGCACGTCGCTCTCGACGTGAAAGCCCCAGGCGCGCAGCGCGTCGAGCAACTCGTGCTGGGTCGCGAACCCGACGTGGTCGGCGTGCAGCACGTCGTAGGCATAGAAGTCGAGCTTGCGCGCGGCGGTGACCGCGGGATCGAGCTGGCGCACCGTGCCCGCGGCGGCGTTGCGCGCGTTGGGGGCCGGCTCGGCGTCCTCCTGGATCAGGCGCTTGTTGAGCGCCTCGAACTCGGCCAGCGGCATGAGCGCCTCGCCGCGCACCGCGAGCACGCCGCGCCGGCCACCCTCGGGGCCGCCGCCTCGCAACCGCAGCGGAATGGCGCGTATCGTGCGCAGGTTCGCGGTGATGTCCTCGCCGTTCTCGCCGTCGCCGCGCGTGGAGCCGCGCACGAACACGCCGTCCTCGTAGACCAGTTCCACGCTGAGCCCGTCGAACTTGGGCTCGGCCATGTAGCCCACCTCTGCCGCGAACAGGCCGTCGTCCAGGCCCAGGTCCTTGCGCACGCGGGCGTCGAACTCGCGCACCTCGGCGACGTCCTTGCGGGTCTCGATCGAACGCATGGGCGCCGTGTGCTTCACCTTACGGAACCCCTCGCGCATGCCGCCGCCGACGCGCAGCGTGGGGGAGTCCGCCGGCCGCAGGTCGGGGAACTCTTCCTCCAGGTCCTGCAGCTCGCGCAACAGCGCGTCGTACGCCGCGTCGGAGAGCGTGGGCCTGTCGAGCGCGTAGTACGCGTGGTCGTGTTCGCGGATCTCGGCCGCGAGCTGCTCGATGCGCTCGCGCGCTGCCTCGGGCGTCACGGGGCTACGCCTTCGCGAGCGCGAGCAGCCGCGTGAGTTGCGCGTCGGTGATCGGCATCACCGACAGGCGCGAGAGGCGCACCAGTTCGGTTGCGCACAGCACGCGATCGCGCTTGAACACGGCGAGCGCCACCGGCTCGGGCAGCCCGCGCACGGGCTTGAGGTCCACGACGACGCGCCTGGCGTCGTCCGCGTCCGGGTCCGGGTAGGCGCCGCGCGTCGCCACGGCCAGCCCGACCGCGCGTTTCTCGGCGCCCGTGTGGTAGATCACGATCGTGTCGCCCTTCTTCACGCCGCGCAGGTGAATGAGCGCAAGCGCGCTCGTGACGCCCTCCCAGGTCGCGCGCTTGTCACGCACGAGGTCGGCGAAGGAGTATTCTGAGGGCTCGGTTTTGAACAGGAAGTTCGGCACGGGACCAAGTAAGCCACGGGGGCCGGGTGGGCGCAACCGGTGTTTAGTCTGTGTCCCCGTCGGTGTTCGGGAGGCGATATGGCGTCGTTCCAGGTGCTCCATTTGCTGCGGATTCTCGCCACCGTCCTGGCGCTCGCGCCGCTGGTCGTGCTGAAGGACGCTTTCGGGGTGCGCGGGCGCCCCTGGCGCGTGGCCCGGCACGGCGCGCGGCTGGCGCTGCTGGCCGTGGAGGTGGGCCTGCTTGCCGCCTGGGTGATCGCTACGCGGGTCGTCCACGCGGATCGTGCGCTCGCTGCGCCCGGCGCCGCGCCATGGACCGCGGTCCTCGGCGCGCTGCTCGCGGTCGGCGGCGGCTGGCTGTGCGCGTGGGCACGCCGGCGGCTCGGCCGGCTCTTCAGCCCGACGTTCGGCGTGCTCGCGGACCACGCGCTGGTGAGCGACGGCCCGTACGGCCTGACGCGTCACCCGCTCTACACCGGCGTGCTCGCCCTGTTCGCGGGGCAGGCGCTGCTGTGGAACAGCGCGCTCACGCTGGTGCTCGCCGTGGCGCTTGTCGCGCCCATGTTCGTGCACACCGTGATCGAGGAGCGCATGTTCACCGAACACTTCGGCGACGCGTACGTCGCCTACCGCCGCCGCGTGCCGAGGCTGGTGCCGTGGTGGCCTCGCGCCTGACGCCTATCCCCACGCCATCGCGGCGACGCTGACGAGCGAGGTGTCCTTCTCGCCGCTCTGCGCGTAACCCAGCGCGCGTCCCGGTTCGGGCGTCGCGCAGCGCAGCATGGCATACGTGGGCGCGTAGCCGCAGATGCGCGTGGCGTCGTCCTTCTCGGCGATGGCGCGGAACCAGGCGTCGGCGTCGGCGGTGGTCGCGGCGGCGATGGCGGCCGTGTCGATGGCGCGGATCTCGGCCTTCATCTCGTCCGTGATCTTCGCGTCGCCGAAGCGGGGACCGACGTGCGAGAAGTCCACGCCCGCCACGTACAGCGTCCTGCCTCCCAGCGACGCTTCGGCCTCGCGCACGGCCGCGATGAGCGCCTCCACCTCGGGCGACTCGTGCGGCGTGAGACCGTGGTCGAGCAGGTCGTAAAAACCGCCGCACAGGATGGGCACGATGGTGAACGGGCGGCCCTCGAGCCGGTGCTGCAGGTAGAGCACCTGGAACTCGATCGAGTGCTCGTCGGCGTGCGCCAGCTCGCCGCGGTACGCGCTCTCTCCGAGCGTCGCGGCGACGCGATCCACGAACGCCGTGTCACAGGCCGCCCTGCCGAGCGGCGTCTGGAAGTGCTTCCGCGTCAGCGCGAAGAAATCGCCGACCATGTTGTGACCCGTGCCGAAGATCACCACGCGCAGTGGCGCGGGCGGCGCGGCGCCGATCTCCAGGTACGCGCGCGCCATGAGCGCGCCCTCGCGGCGGGGATCCAGGTGCGGCGCGAGGATGGCGCGCGGCACCGCGTCGAGCGCGGCGCGGCTCTCGCCCTTCTCGTCGCGGTCGGCCGCGGCCGCGGTGAAATGCTCGTCCAGCATGCGCTTCAGCTCGGCGGGCTCCGCCGGGTAGGAGACACCCTCCAGTGCGGCGGCGCGGATCTCCAGAGCGTGGTACGCCGCGCGCGCCCCGGCATGCGCGCGCTCGAAGCGCGGGGACTCGAGCATGAGCAGTTCGTCCAGCTGCGCGATGAAATCGCGCACCATGTTGCCCACGCGCAGGTCCTTGCTCTCGCGCATCACCGCGGCGCTGATGTCGGTGAGCGAGACCGTGCCGTCCAGCAGCTGCAGGATCGCCAGGGACTCGATGCCCAGCACGGGCTGGCCCGGCATGATTCCCATCGGGTCCTGCACGAGCAGCATCTCGCGCTCGCCGTCGCGCACGGGGAGGATCTGCAGCCGGCGCAGCCGAGGATACTCGGGCAGCTCCTCGGCGCTCTCGCGCACAGTGCCCGGCGGCAGGATGATGCGCGGTCGCTCGTCGGACTCGTTCTCGGCGCCTGGGATGATGATGCGGGACTTGGGGCTCGGTGGGTCGGGCGTCAGGGACATGGCGTCTTCCGGAAGGTGGCGGAATGGGTGGAGGCGAGCGCGCAGTCTATGCGCGCGGGCCCTCGCGCCTCAAACGAGCCCGCCTCGGCGCGCGCACGGTGTCCTTGTCGTGACGGCCGCCGCACGCGCCGCACTGCGGACGTTCACCGGTCGCGCGGGCCTTGATCCGCGGCGCGGCAGCCCGCCCGGACGACGCCAGCCGAGAGTGCGAGATGTGCGTCAGCCGCAAGAGGATCGGCCGGCCGCGCCGCCGCCGTGTTGTGAACACGATGAGGACAGCGGCCGGTCGAGCTTCGGGGTACCCACCGAGGGTGGGGTCCGGATGACGCGCAGATCGCGCACGCAGGCGGCGGGCTCATGAATCGTCCGGGCGAACAGGCTTTCCACGATTCGGCATCA
>CAIXRL010000053.1 GCA_903921835.1 Candidatus Eiseniibacteriota bacterium
GTGGCCTCGACGCGCATCGCGTTCGTGGTGGAGGAGGGACGCAACAAGGAACTCTGGGTGATGGACGCCGACGGCGCGAACGCGCAGGCCGTGACGCACGACGGTTCGATCGCGCAGTCGCCGCGCTGGTCGCCCGACGGCTCGCTGGTGTTGTTCACTTCCTACCGCTCCGGCACCGGTCCGCAACTCTGGGTCGTCTCGCCCGAGCAACGCCGGCCGTTCCTCATCTCCGGCCGGCAGGGGCTCAACATCAGCGGCGCGTATTCTCCCGACGGTGCCGGCATCGCCTGCACGCTCAGCAAGGACGGCAATGCCGAGATCTACCGCCTGGACGCGCGCGGCGGCTCGCCGTTGCGGCTCACGACCAACCGCGGCATCGACACCTCGCCGTGCTGGTCGCCGACCGGCCGGGAGATCGCCTTCACCAGCGATCGCACCGGTTCACCGCAGGTGCACGTGATGGACGCCGACGGTGGAAACGTGCGGCGTTTGACGTACGATGTGAACTACACCGATTCTCCGGCCTGGTCGCCGAAGGGCGACCGGATCGCATTCGTCTCCCGGACCGATTCGGGATTCGACCTGTGGTTCTGCCACCCGGACGGCACCGGCGCGACACTCGTCGTGACCGGCGGTTCCAACGAGAACCCGCAATGGTCGCCCGACGGCAGGCACCTCGTCTTTTCCTCGGATCGGACTGGCCGGCGCGCACTCTATTTCACGGATCTGGACGGCGAGCCACCCCGTATGGTGGACACCGCGGGTCGCAAGTCGCTCTCACCCGCGTGGTCGCCTCGTGGCGGCCATGCGACCCCACACTGAGCAAGGAGGTTTGTGATGCGTTCCAGCTTCAAACTGTCGGTCCTGTTGTTCACCGCCGCACTCTCGATCACTGCCGCAGGCTGCGCGAAGAAGTCGCCCGCGCCCCCGCCCGCACCGCCCGCGCAGCAGACGCCGGCCCCGACCCCCGCGCCGACGCCGACGCCGGCTCCCACGCCCGCGCCGACGCCGGCACCGACGTCCGTGGCCACGGTCACCGACCTGCGGACCGTCTACTTCCCGCTCGACTCCTACTCGCTCGACGACGCCTCGCGCGCAGTGCTCGACGCGAACGCCCAGCTGCTTCGCGATCACGCCGATCTCTCGGCGCGCATCGAGGGTCACTGCGACGAGCGTGGAACCGTGGAGTACAACATGAGCCTCGGTGAGAAGCGCGCCGACGCCGTCCGCGACTACCTGGTGGGCGCGGGCGTGACCGCATCGCGCCTGAGCACGATCTCGTACGGCAAGGAGCGCCCGGTCGCGGACGGGCACGACGAGGCCGCGTGGTCGAAGAATCGCCGCGCGGAGTTCTCGAAGCCGTGAGCCAGGAGCGGACGCGCATGGAACGCCGGGGGCGCCGAGGAATCGGCGCCCTCGCGGGCGCGGTCCTGATCGCGGCCGCCGGCATGACGCCGGGTTGCTACACCATGCAGCTCGGCCTGATCCGATCGGGACTGGACAGCCTGCGAACGCAGGTGGACACGTTGACTGTCCGCGACTCGGTCGCCTATCGCGTGATCGCCGAAACGCGCCGCGAGCTGGCCTCGCAGCGGGACCTGCTGCTCAGCACGCGGGCGTCCTCGGGCAGCACGACGCAGGAGATGTTCGACCAGATGTCACGCCTCGAGGGCAAGCTCGACGACGTGATGCACCGCTTCAACGACTTCTCGGTGCGGGCCACATCCGGGGCCGTGACGCCGCCCGGGCCGTCACCTGCGCCGGCGAACGGTGGGCCCGCGACGGTCGGTGCGCCGGCGCCTGCCGGTGCGGCCGCGCCGGCGTTCGGTGGACCGACGGCGCCGCAGCTCTACGACCAGGCGACGCGCGACCTCACCGAGGGCCGTTACCCCCTCGCGCTGCAGGGCTACCGCGAGCTGCTCGCGCACTACCCCGCGGTCGAGCTCGCTCCCGGCGCGCAGTACGGCGTGGGCGAGTGTTTCTTCGCCGAGGCGGCATTCGACAGTGCCGCGGTGGAGTACGCGCGGGTGTCGGAGCGCTGGCCGAGGGGGGATCGCACGCCCGCGGCGCTCTACAAGCTCGGGCTGTGCCAGGACCGTCTCGGACGTTCCGCGGA
>CAIXRL010000054.1 GCA_903921835.1 Candidatus Eiseniibacteriota bacterium
ATCAACGGCGTCTACTGCTTCGTGATCAACGACCGCGAGGACCAGGAGAAGTTCGGCAACTGGGACAGCGGCATGCTCATGGACACGCGCGTGAGCCTGATGGAAAAGGCGCTGTACGGGAACTCGAGCGAAACCATCGTGGTGTTCGACGACTGGGAGGCGCTCGCGGGCAAGTCATTTGATCCCGTGGGCGGGCACTCGGTCGCCAACAACAACCCGAACCAGTACCACAACACCATCCGCTGGGCCGCGAACCACCCGTGGATCCAGATCGTGAATCTCAAGGATCTGCTGGGAATCGCGCTGGCGAACCCGTCCGCGTTCGTGATCGATCACGGCGCGCGCTACGACCTGCCGCTGCGCACGTACGAGTACCTCATGCACTCGAACGAGGACTCGTACGACAACTGGTACTACGGCGGCAGCGGCGGCGTGACGGCGGCGGAGCAGGACTTCTACCACCTGGTGCCCGTGATCAGCGGCGCGCAGGGCGACTACCACTCGCGCGGCGCAACCACCGCCGACGACGGTCCAGGTCTGCCCAGCGGCATGATGAACGGCGACATGAACACGTCCGGCACGCTCATTCACGACACGTGGGCGGCGCTGCAGGCCGCGCCCGCGGGCAGGCTGCGCGACCTCGGGATCGCCTCATTCCTCACCATGATCTACGAGACGGCGTGGCACGAGGAAGACGCCCTGAACTACGCCAACAGCTGCTACGGCCCGTGGCAGTACCCCGACCTGTCGTGGGACGGCGTGAGCACCTGGGCGCTGCGGCTCTCCAACCACGTGCGCGACGCCGGCCTGTACGCCGCGGCCGCGTCGTGGGCCGACAGCGTACGCACGGGCAGGATCGCCACCGCTGCCGCGCCCGCCGCGTACACCGCCGACCTCGACCGCGATGGCCAGGACGAGTACGTGCTGCGCAGCTCGCGCGTGTTCGCGGTGTTCGAGCGCTGGGGCGGCCGCTGCGTGCTGGCGTGCGCGTGGTCGCGCACCCGCCACGATGCGGACGTGGTGGTCGGCGCACCGTTCACGGACCCTTCGGCACCGGGCGAGGAGGAGTACGCCACCTCCGCCGCCAACCGGTGCTCGGCGTTCAAGGTCATGAACGGCGGCACGCGCGCCGACGAGGTCACGACCGCGAGCGTAGCCTACCCGAACCCCCTGCTCGGCATCCCGGACATGGATCCCGCGATCGGCTGGCAGTTCATCAGTCCCGACGGCCAGTTGACCAAGACCATCTTCCTCGACACGTACAGCGCGACGATGTGGGCGAGCCTGGACGGCACGATCGCTTCGCCGGTCTACATGCGCCTCGGCCTGTCGCCGAACCCGCTGGACCTGGCGCGCTACGGCCAGTCGCACCTCACCGGCGATTACCCGGACGCCAGCCACTACCGGCTGGTCAACGCCGGCGGCGGGTACTCGATGGTGACGCTTCATGGCGACGCCGCGTTCACCCCCTCGCCCGCCAACGAGAACTCTGCCCGCCGGAACCTCGCGCTGACCGAGGAGGTCGAGGTTTCGGGATCGCTGCCCATGACCGTGGCGCTCACCGTGGGCGGCGACACCTCGGACCCGACGAATGCGGTCGGGCCGCGCAGCGGGACGGTCTCGCGCCTCGTGATGAGCGAGCCGTGCCCGTCGCCGTCGCACGGCGGCGCGCGGTTCAGCGTTTCGCTGCCCGCCGCGGCGCCGGTGCGCTGGACGCTGCTCGACGTGGCCGGCCGCGCGGTGGACGGCGCCGACCTCGGCGTGCGCGAGGCGGGAACGCTGGAACTGGCCATCGCCCCGGGCGCCACGCACGCGCCGGGCCTCTACCTCGTGCGCGTGCAGTCGGGCCGCGAGTCCGTCACGCGGCGCTGGGTGATCGTGCGGTGAGCTGACCGCGCCGCGCAGGCGTATCGCATGGGGCCGCTCCGGAGGACCGGGGCGGCCCCGCGCGCGTTCCGTGAATGGCTTTCAGCGATCCTGCATCAAACCGGCGCAGGCTCACGGAGCGGCCTCCCGAGGATGACGCCCGCCGAGGCGCATGGCCCGCGGCGTCCCTCCAAAGGGCCGGCCGAAGGATGCCGGGACAACGAGCTACCACCAACTCCCAATCGCTGAAGGTCCCTCAGCGCGGACCATTCGTGAACCGCGAGCCGAGAGTGCGGGATATGCGCCAGACGCAAGAAGACCGGCAGGCCGCACCGGAACGGTGTGATCAACACGATGAAGACAGCGGCCGGTCGCGCTTCGGGGTACCCACCGAAGGTGGGTGCCGGATGGCGCGCAGGTCGCGCGCGCAGGCCGCGGACAGTGCGGCTTGTCCCCAACGAAAGACAGGAAGATGAAGAGTCAGCCCAAGGCAGACGGCGAGGCGGCCTCCAGATTGATCACCGAGAGGATTGCCGAATTGGGCGACTGGAGAGGCGACACACTCGCGAGGATGCGCGCCCTCATCAGGGAGGCCGACCCTGATGTGGTGGAGGAGTGGAAGTGGAGGGGAACCCCGATCTGGTCCCATGACGGGATCATCTCCACGGGAGAGTCGTACAAGTCGATCGTGAAGCTGACCTTCTTCAAGGGCGCTTCCTTGAAGGACCCCGCCAGGCTCTTCAACTCGAGCCTTGAAGGGAACGCAAGGCGCGCCATCGACATTCACGAGGGTGAGGAGATTGACGCGAATGCGTTCAAGGCGCTCATCCGCGCGGCCGTCGCTCTCAATACTTCTGGCGCAAAGAAGCCCACGAAGCGCTGGTGAGCATCCCGGGTTCAGCGCCGCCCGGCGCGCGCGGCCCGCACGTCGCGCTCGGCGCGCGCGGCCATGCCGTAGAGGATGCGCGCGTTCAGCAGCGCCGAAAGCAGCACCAGCGCCAGGCCCAGCGCGCGCAGCGCCCCGGGCGTGAGCCGGCCCGCGAGCATGCGCGCGACGTTGGCAAGCAGCACGGACCACGGCGCGGTGAGCACCGAGACGGCCCACGTGCCCGTGCCCGAGCGTCCCGCGGCCAGGTCGCGCAGCGTGAACGCGAACGCGACCGCAGCGACGCCCCCGTAGCCCGCGGCAGCGTTGCGGCCCCAGCGACTGCGCTCGGGCGTGGGCGCGAGGGATTCGTGCGTGCGGTCGTCGGTGGACATGGGCGCGGTCTTCTCCCGTGAGGTGGATCGAAGCCGGGGGCGTGCCACGCTATCAGCGGGCCGCGCGTGCGTCGATGCGGCGCGGCGATGCGCCGGGTGCGCGCGGGGCTCCTGCCACGCGAAACCGCGTTCCTGCCACGCTGGCAGCCCGGCCGGCCGGACGCGCCCGGCGTCGCCACCGCGGCCATCCGATGACAGCGGCGCAACTTGCGTCGCCCCAAGTGAGCGCGGGATGTTCCCTCCGAGGGGAACAGATGCAAAGCCGTGGCACGCACGGTGCAGCATGCCACGATGTGCACCCGCGACGCCTGGCGCGCGACATTCGCCTGCGGAAGGGCTGCCGCATTTCACCCCACTCCGATGTTGGAAGTACAGTCCCGCGCTGACCCGACCGCGCACGCGCCCGTCCTCGTTGGCGCGCCGCCGGCGGATGGAAACGAAACGCCGAAACTCACGACCCTCTTCCACCAGGGTGCCGCATGCGCATTGCCGTACCGAAGGAAACCACGCCGCGCGAGACCCGCGTGGCACTCGTCCCGGAAACCGTGGCCCGCCTCGTCAAGGCCGGCCAGGAAATCGTCGTGGAGACCGGCGCCGGCGAGGCGGCTGGCTTCACGGACGACGCCTACCGCACGGCCGGAGCGTCCATCGCCCCGAGCGCCCCGAGCACCTACGACGGCAGCCAGGTCATCGCCAAGGTGCGCGAGCCGATCGACAACCCGGCCGTCGGCAAGCACGAGGCCGATCTCGTGCCCGAGGGCGCGGTCTACATCTCGTTCCTCGGCCGCGACAAGACCACGCCGGCGGTCACGAAGCTCGCCGCGCGCAAGGTCACCGCGTTCTCGATGGAGATGATTCCGCGCACGTCGCGCGCCCAGTCCATGGACGCGCTGTCCTCCATGGCGGGCCTGTCCGGGTACAAGGCCGCGCTCTGGGGCGCCGCCAACCTCGGCAAGATCTACCCGCTCAAGATGACCGCCGCCGGCACGATCGCGCCGGCGAACGTGTTCGTGCTGGGCTGCGGCGTCGCCGGCCTCGAGGCCCTCGCGACGAGCCGCAAGCTGGGCGCCGTGGTCGAGGCGTACGACGTGCGGCCTGCGGTGAAGGAGGAAGTCGAGAGCCTCGGCGGCAGGTTCGTCCAGGTCGAGCTGGCGTCCAAGGACACGGCCACCGCGGGCGGCTACGCCAAGGAGCTGTCGGCTGAGGACCAGCAGCGGGTCAAGGAGCTGCTGGCGGCGCACGTCGCCAAGTCCGACGTGATCATCACCACCGCGGCGATCCCGGGCAGGAAGGCGCCCGTGATGGTCACCGAGGCCATGGTGGCGTCCATGAGGCCCGGCTCGGTGATCGTGGACCTCGCCGCCGAGACCGGCGGCAACTGCGAGCTGACCGTGGCCGGCGAGACCGTCGTGCGCAACGGCGTCACGATCCTGGGCCCGATCAACGTGCCCGCCACGCTGCCGCTGCACGCCAGCATGATGTACTCGCGCAACGTGCACTCCCTGCTCAAGCTGATGATCAACAAGGAAGGCAAGCTCAACCTCGACTTCGAGGACGACATCATTCGCGACTCCTGCATCACGCGGGCGGCAGGGGCAGAGACCCAGCCGGCAGTCGCGGGGAAGGCGTCATGACCGAAGCTACCGTGATCCTCTACGCCATCTACATCTTCATGCTCGCGGTGTTCGTGGGCTTCGAAGTGATCTCCAAGGTGCCGGTGCAGCTGCACACGCCGCTCATGTCGGGAACGAACGCCATTCACGGCATCGTGATGCTGGGCGGCATGCTGGTGCTGGCCGAGTCCGGCAACAACGCCCTGCTCACGTGGCTGGGATTCGCCGCGGTCGTCCTGGGCGCGATGAACCTGTTCGGCGGGTTCGTGGTGACCGACCGCATGCTCGAGATGTTCAAGACCAAGAAGCCTGCGGCGGGAGGCAAGTGATGGACTTCCCCAAGCTCCTGTCCGACATCGCATACCTGGTTTCCGCGATCCTGTTCATCGTCGGCCTCAAGTTCCTCAGCAATCCCAAGAAGGCGCGCAACGGCAACCAGCTGGCCGCGATCGGCATGACGTTCGCCGTCGTCGCTTCGCTGGTCTTCATCTTCGGCGGCGGGCTGAACGGCGCGCGTACGGCGGAGGGATTGCCCCCGCTCGCCGACACTCACGGGTTGCTCATCATCCTGGGCATCGTGTTGGGCGCCGTCGTGGGCGCCGTGGCCGCCCGCAAGGTCGCCATGACCGAGATGCCGCAGATGGTGGCTCTGCTCAACGGCTGCGGCGGCGGCGCCGCGGCGCTCATCTCCACGGTCGAGTTCGCCACGTTCATGGCCGCCAAGTCGGCGGGCAAGCCGGTGGATCCGCTCGGCTTCGGCGCCACGATGTTCGGCGGCGTGATCGGCTCGCTGTCGTTCTGGGGCTCGCTGATGGCGTTCGCCAAGCTCAGCGGCGTCATGGAGAAGGCGATCACGTCGGCGTTCCAGAAGTTCCTGACGGTCGTCGTGTTCCTGGCGGTGATCGGTACGGTGGTCTGGAGCGGAATGGCGACGGGGCACGAGGCGATGGGCGGCAACCTGCCCTTCTACACCCTGCTCGGCGTGGCGCTGCTGTTCTCGGTCCTTATGGTGATCCCGATCGGCGGCGCCGACATGCCGGTCGTGATCTCGCTGCTCAACTCGTGCACCGGTCTCGCGGTGGCGGCCACCGGCTTCTCGCTCCGCCAGCCCGCGCTCATCATCAGCGGAACGCTGGTCGGCGCTTCCGGCACGCTGCTCACGCTGCTCATGTGCAAGGCGATGAACCGCTCGATCACGAACGTGCTGTTCGCGGGGGTTGGCTCGGGTCCCGTCGCCACGGGTGGCGGCGCCGCGACCGGCGGACCGGCCAAGTCCGCACGCGAGATCTCGGCGGACGACCTCGCCATGCTGTGCTGCAACGTGCAGAGCGTCATCATCATCCCCGGCTACGGCATGGCGGTGGCGCAGGCGCAGCACGTCACGCGTGAACTGGGCGACCTGCTCACCGCGAAGGGCGTGGACGTGAAGTACGCCGTGCACCCCGTCGCCGGCCGCATGCCGGGTCACATGAACGTGCTGCTGGCCGAGGCCAACGTGCCGTACGAGCAGCTCTACGACCTCGAGCAGATCAACTCCGAGTTCGAGCGCTGCGACGTGGCGATGGTCATCGGCGCCAACGACGTCATCAACCCCGCCGCGCGCTACGACAAGACCAGCCCCATCTACGGCATGCCCATCCTGGATGCCGACAAGGCGCGGAACATCATCGTCGTGAAGCGCAGCCTCAAGCCCGGCTTCGCGGGCATCGACAACGAGATCTACTACGACCCGAAGACGTACATGTTCTTCGGCGACGCCAAGGCCGCCATCACCAAGCTGGTGGAGGCGGTGAAGCAGCAGTAGGCGGCAGGATTCGGTTCGCAACGCGGAGGGCGGTCGCGCGAGCGGCCGCTCTCTTGCGTTGGGGGTGGGAGACGGGCTTCTATTGAGGAAGCTGATGCTCTGGCGCCTCGGTCCCAGGAGCCCCGCGCGTTACCACCTGGCCTTGCGGCGGTCGGCCAGCCGCCGCATCACACCGGACTTCGCGGGGCGTGCGTGAGCCGGCTCATGTTGGCCCGACCAAGTCTCTTGATCACGTGGTGCATGCGCACTTCAATCGTCGCGCCGGGAATGGCCGCGCACAGCTTGGCGGCGTAGCGCAGGTCGTCGCCGCGGTAGCCGAGGATCTTCAGGGCGGGGATCACGTCGCTCGCCGCGGCAAGTTCCGCTTCCGCGGCCGCCCGCTCGCGAGCCCTGGCAGCGTCGGCGGCGGCCTTCTGCGCCTTCGCATCGGCGGCCCGGCGCTGCGCCTCGCTCCGTTTCTCGTCCATGAAGCCTTTCCCGTAAGCGAGATCGGCCGCGAGCTGATTGTGCACCGAGCAGAGCAGGCGAATGTTGGCTGTCGTCGCCTCGCCGCCGCGCGCGACGGGCTCCACGTGGTCGAAGTCGATGTGCCTGCGGGCCTCGCAGCGATGCCCGCTGGCGCTCACGAATGCGCACTGGCCGCCGTCGCGCTCCCAGACGGCGCGCTGGACCGCGGCGGGAATGTCGCGCGGGCTC